>CAYYSH010000216.1:0-5443 GCA_964474265.1 uncultured Anaerolineales bacterium | reverse complement strand
TCTCACTGGCGTATGGCCTTATCGACTGCTCGTACGATAGGCCGGTGATCACACCATCCGATGCCTGGGGGTCGAACTGGACAAAGTGCGAATGCATGTTGACCTTGGAATGGAACTTGTTGTCCGCATTGTCTTCCAGCTCGCTGGTGAGAATGATGTCCACGCAATCACCCACGTTGGAGCGAATGGCCAGTGGTTGTTTCGGCTTCAGTCCATTGCGGACTGCCTCCTTCTCCTCACTCAACACAAACAGCATACCCTCAAGATCCACCTCATCCGGGGTGACCTGTATCGGTAACGTAATGGCCGTGATGGGGTATTGACGCCGTTTTCGGAACGGATCGGGGATCACCTCGTCGGTGGGACACAGCCCGTCGGGGCGGAGAGCTGTGCCTGTCTCGCCCAGCCAGGGCGCTCCGCTATGGCCGTTCGGCGAAAATGGCGGGCGCTGCAAGTGGGGTCGTAACAGCGGCCAGGCATAGCGGCCATTGTCAGGATTGAACATGATCTCTGGCCGCTGACCAGGAATAGGCGATTTATAGTTCGCCCAGACGACAGTGGTCTCCGGTTCCCCCAGATAGAGCGGTCCGTCGATGGTATCCACTTTCGCCCAGTCCCACACCGTGGCATCATCCCCATCGAGCCTCGCGCCCCTGGGCGGCAACTGGCTCTCAATCCAGTCCTCCAGGGCACGCTGGGTGTTGGGATCGATCAAATCGGCTGCCCGCACCAACGTCTTGCCCTCGTAGGTTTTGCCGAGCAGTTCGTAGGATTTCACCGCCTGGGGCGGCTTGCGACCCGGATCTCGATCCGGCAAGACCGCCAGGTCGGGCTGCAGCGTATCGTACACACGCCAGAAGCTCCACATTCCGCTTACGTAGTGGTGGCCAATGTGGCAGTGGAAGAGGAAATCGCCGGCTGCCTGCTGGCAACCGCCGGCTCCGCACTCGTGCTCCAGGTTAAAGCTGGTTCCGGGTCCAACAGATTGCGAGTCCAGGTGGGTCGAATGGGCATTCTCAGCCGGCTTCTTCTGCAGACCAGAGGCAAAGTGCAACGGATCGTCCGATTTCGGGTTCCGCGGCCAGCGGTCGGAGCCGCCGTGCAGGTGGTGTACGTGGAACACCTCGCTGCCGCCGTGCATGAGGCGCGTCTTGGAAGGTTCGCCCAGGTAAGAACGCGGGATTGGTGTGGCCGGGTCTCCAAACATGTAGGAGCTGTAGCCCAGGCCTTTCTGGCGAGCAAGATTCTGCGTCGGATCTTCGGGATCGGGCAGGGCCAGGCGGTTGCGGAAGGGCTCGCTGCGATAGTTGATGGCCCGTGAGCCCGGTCGGTAAGTGCCGGCAATGTCGTCCAACACTGGCAGCTTCTGCCCGTTAGCATCGAGAATGTTGGCGAAGTCCTCATCACCAACCTCATGATAGATCAGCACGAATTCGCGAAAGTCGGGCTGTTCGTAGCCGTCGGGAACGTCGATGATCGCCTCCCAGTTGCTTCCGCCCGTGGTCTGCTCCAGCGGCTCCCCGGTTTCTGGGTCGCGGTGGATGGAGCCGGCCGGCTCGACGACCAGCGTCCCGAAGAGGCCGTGGGACACTCGCTGCCGGCTGGCGCCATGGTCGTGAAAGTAATATGCCCCTTCTGAAGTGGCGTCGGTAGGGATGTTGAAACGGTAGTAAACAGGCGCTCCGCCCGGCGCCGCCACGCTGCCCGGATTGAAGCCCACGTGACCGCCGCCATTGCTCACAGTATACGGCAGGCCATGGATGTGTAGAGAAGCGTTGCCGATAATCAGTTGATTGGTGAACTTGATGCACAAGGTTTCGCCCTGGTTGGCACGAATCACCAGGGGCTGGATCGGGTCTTTGCGCAGTCCGTGGGAAACTCGATCCGGCAGAGGAGCATTCTCCTGGGCCCGCACGGCCGGGATGTTTTGCTCCAACACGTACATGAATCCCGTCGGGTCGTGATCCCCGAACCGGTTCAGCGTGATCTTGACATTAATAGCCGCAATGTTGTAGATTCGATCATCCATGGCAGGGTCACACGGAGGATTGGCAGTCTTGGGCTGGGCAGCCGCCGGCGTCCCGGTCGCGCCTGTGCCCGGCAGGAGGAGGATCAGCAGGATGAAGGGGGCAGCCAGAGCCAGCCTGAGTGCCCGAGAGCTGCGCCGCCGGCCAGCCGGCGACAGTTCCAGGGTCGGCCACCCCTCCTCCCACACCAGTAGCAGAACCAGCAATAAAACTGTAAGCGGCAACACGACGGCCTGAGCGACCAGGGTATCCCGTACGCCATGCTGGAGCAGGCCGGCCAGGCTCTCAAAACTACCCCACCAATTGTTGGCGGTGGGCGTAGCTCCCTGAGCTGGGGCCAGGCCAGTGTCTGCCAGTTTCTGAGTGAGGTTGTGCAGGCTCAGCGCCGGCACAGCCAGAAACATCCAGACGATAGAGACCATGGCAGCCGAGCCCAGCAGACCGTGCCAACTGCTCCGGGACATGCCCAGCCGGCGCACGAAGGTGAGAGCGCCGGCCAGGGCCAGCAACGCCAGCGGGAAAGCCAGCATCGCATCACGCCCGATGCCTGTCAGATGACCGATCAGGTTGTCACTCGTAGCTGTGAGACCGTACGTGTAAAACAGACGTTCCCAGGCGGCAACGCCCAGCGCGAGAGCTGCAGCCAGCAGCACCAGGTTCGTCACGTGCGGGAGGGATGTCGTACGACCCTCTGTTGATTGGTTAGACATAGCAGCTTCCTCCTCTCCTCATCATCAATAAGCAATGGCCCGAGGGCGGCAACAAGCCAGCATCCGGAGCCTCAGTGGACATGTTCCTCGGCTTTCGCAATAAGCTCTGGATCGGGGCTGGGCACCGGCATAATCACATCAGCGGTGGCGCGAGTCCACACAAGCCGAAGGCCGGCTACACGCGCCGGGACATCGAAGTTGAGAACCACGTCGAGGGCCTGCCCGGGGTCCAGAATGAAGTCGGTTGTTCGACCGGCCACCGGCGACCAGGCGGCACCATCGGCATCTCGGAGCTCGAATTCTTGCACCCTGAAGTGCTGCGTGTTTCCACCAGGGTTGCGGATATTCACCTCGACATTCAGGCGAAGAAACCCCTGATCCGGGATGTCCGGCATCATGCTGGCCGGCATTGAGTACACCTGGCCCTGACTATCATGCATCTGGTCTACCAGCCATTGGGCAGCCCCTAATTGAGCATGCAGTCCGCCCACCTCGGCTTCCCGGACCGGACCACGGCCAATGGCGACAGCAGCAATCCTGACGCCGACCAAGGCGGTCGCCAACACTGCCGTAAAGGCGATCACCGCAAGCACGTGGACAAGCCGGCGAGATGGCTGGTGCGTGGTTTTCCGTGCTCTAACTTTCGCTCTAACTTCCATCGTCATATTTGCGGAACCTCACGTCTCTGTGAGACCACCCGGTGCGTTGCTGGCCGGCAGGCATTCGTACCCACCAGCATCTGCCTGGGCGATCTGGGCGCGGATATCGGGTTGTCTCGACGGGCCTAATTCAGGCGTCCCATCGGCTCATCATGATGCTCGGCCTGCATGTCGCATGATGATGGACAAGCAGGCATGGCCCCAGTCCTCTGGAGATCAAGGATACGGGGATGATAGTGAGGATAGCCGGCGGTTGGCCAGATAGCGAGACTGAAATGGAACGCTGGAATGGGGCAGCACAGCAAGAGGATGGCATCCACCCAGGCGTGCTGTATACTCCTGCGAGAGGGCGAGAAGACAGGCCGCAGGAAAGAGGGCACAGCAGAGCATCGATGATGCCGGCAATAAGGATCGGGCAGACCTTGGGAACGATTCATTTTTCCCCCTGACGTTTTCTCCTCAAAACTTACCAGGAGGCCATACGGTATGAGCCACCAGTCAAGCAGAACACCCCATCATCTGCTCTGGTGGCCTCCGTTAGCCCATCTGCCAGGTGATTCCCGATCCTCTGCACTCAGTCTGAGTTTCATGAAACCACTGAGTGAGAAGAAGGCAGCCGGCAAGTTAAGATTGTAAAAATTCAAAAATAATTTAATTGCTCTAATATTCTAACAGGTCGAGGCCGGCCTGTCTATCGTCATCTTGTGTATCTTGGGCGTCAATCGGGTGTATTTAACGCAGCAGAACATCGCAGTCAACCGTAACAACAGTCGTAGAAATACGTGCAATGCGACGTAGTCGGGCTGGCCAGAATGACTACGCGGCATCTGCTGCATGCAGGGGAGCTATCTAAGGCAGAGGCATTTTCAAGGGGTCAGGTCAGGAAAAGGGGGTGATCTTCAACGTCGAAACGAATGTCTCAGATGCAATACATCATCAAATGGACGACGGAAAGCAGATGGCACCAGGCTGTTCCTTCGTCACGGTTCTGGCCATGCTGTAGGCCCGGCCTGGCCGTAATTGCCCCCGACGAGCACCAGGTCGAAGACGTCTACGCAACCGCTCCCGTTCAGGTCCGCCCGGTCATCGAAGGCCGGATCGTCTGAGCATGAGCGATACGCCGCAGCGACAATGACTAAATCGAAGAGGTTGATCTCATTGTCGTTGTTAGCATCGCCGGCCAGGAGGGTCGTTGCAGGCATCTCCACCGTCTGATTGGCCTGACATAGCACTGAGCCCGCGCTGGAGAGAAAGCCGGGATGGCTCGCTGTCACTTCGTGGACGCCCGGTGCCACATTCGGGATCAGGAAGCAACCATCGCCGGCGGTCACAGCTACAGGCGTCTCATCGACCAGGATCGTGGTGCCACTGTACTCGCTTCGGCCCTGCAGAGCAACGACGCCCGAGATTTGGGCCGTATTGGGCTGCACCGTCAAGGTGGCGGTGCCAGTAGGCGTCGCGCCTGGCGTAGCCGTGACAGTCACTGTTGATGTGTGGGTGGGTGTAGCGGTCATCGTCGCGGTGGCTGTGGGCGTAGTGGTCAGTATCGCCACGCCCGTCGGCGTTGGCGTAAGCGCAGTGCTTGTCGGTGTCACTGTCACCGGAGAGGTCCTGGTCGGCGTGGTCGTCGGGGAACTGCTTGGCGTGGGTGTGAAAGATGCAGTACCTGTCGACGTGGGCATGCCAGTTGGGGTGGAGGTCGGTGTCGGGGTAGCACTCATCGTCTGCGTGGGGGCACTCGTCGGCGAATGAGTTGGCATAGAAGTGTGGGTTGCCGAGGGTGAAGATGTGGGCGTGGCGGTAGCTGTAGGTGTATTTGCAGGTGTTGTCGTTGCCGTGGGGGTGCCGGAAGGCAGAGACGTGGCGGTTGCGGTGGGTGTGTCAGTGGCCGGCACACCCGTCTCCGTGGCTGTCGGTGTGAGTGTGGCCGTCGGCGTCGCTGTCGGACCGCTGGGGCCGGCCACCACCGGCACCTGCCCGCTGAACTGGCTTGAACTCCCCACCCGGTTCGGGTGCGCCGGGTCGTTCAGCGTGCTCACCACAAACA
>CAYYSH010000215.1:0-5444 GCA_964474265.1 uncultured Anaerolineales bacterium | reverse complement strand
CCGGAGGCCACCGACCAAACTCTCCGAGATGGCTGGTTGCGCACGGGTGATATGGGGTACCTGGACCCCGACGGCGATTTGTGGGTCGTTCAGCGCCGGCTGGATCTGATCGTGACGGGCGGCGAGAACGTCTATCCGGCGGAAGTCGAGAATGTCCTGCGGGAACATCCACAGGTTGAGGACGCGTGTGTGGTTGGCGTACCGGATGAGGAGTGGGGACAGCGTGTGGCAGCGGCCGTTGTCGTGAAGGCTGGAGCCCCGCTGAGCGAAGAGGAACTCGCCGCCTTCTGCGCTGGCCGGCTGGCCAGTTACAAGCGACCGCGGCTGTTCCGCTTTGTCGAGTCGCTGCCTCTCACAGCTTCGGGCAAGGTTTATCGCAAATTGGTGAGTAATTTTTTAGCAGAGGTGCGGGAATCTGGCCGCAATTGGGGACATATGTAATGGAGACTATTGATGCTCGCGGGGCGATGCACTATACTGCATTAGCCTTCTTACCTCAGTCCTGCGCCTCTATTTGCTCTTCTTTCTCATCTGTGAGCTGGAATGATTCGGTGATGGAGCTAACGCTATGTTACAAGACACACAGAATGTTGCACTCTTTATCGATTTCGACAACGTTCGGTATGGCTATCTGAACACGTATGGCTGTGAGCCAGAGCCTCTCGAGCTCATGGATCTGGCGCGGGAATATGGTCGCGTGATTACGGCCACTGCCTATGCCGATTTCGCCGAACATCCTTCGAGGTTCCGGCGCTCTTTGGAGATTGCCGGCATCCTTCCCCGCGATATTCCCAAGCGCAACACCGGTAGCCACAAGTCTTCGGCGGCGATGGTGATGCTCATGGACATTATCGATTGCTTGTTAGACCGCCCGGATGTGGCGACTTACATATTGATGACGGGCAACAGTGATTTTATTCGTGTCGTGACGCGGGCAAGGCATCGGTTTGGCAAGTCGGTGATCGTGGTGGGCGTGCCGGGTACAATGAGCCAGGATCTCATCGACAGCGCTGATGGTATGGTTCCCCTGGTTGGCAAGCAGGCGCCGGCTCGCGTGAACAACCGGGCAGCGGTATCGCACCGCTTTGCGTTGCCGGAGGGTGTGAGTGAAGCCGAGGCGCAACTGGTTCAGCTCATTGACTACCTGGAGCGCAATCGGCCGTATCTGACATTCCGTTTCATCCACAGCTATGCTGTTAATCCGGCTGGACGCATCCGAATGAGGGATGTTGAAGCTGCTGAGACGCTGGATCGCTTTGTGGAGGACGGGCTGTTGATTCCCTTCGAGAGGCGGCTGGATGATGGTAGGATCGTCGTCAACGTTCGCCTGAACTACGACCATCCACTGAGCCGGCAACTGATTCGACAGCCGGCTTAGGCGAGCCCGTAGCGCTCAATTCTCGCCGCACGTGTTGTCCGACACATGTCCGGTCTGAATTCGAGCGCCTGTGTGGCTGGGTGTGGGTACGGCGTGGGGTTGACGAGTGTGGTCCTGCCGGCGCTTACGGCTCCAGCCTCGCAAAAACGAGCGTGAAGGTCGTCATGTGGGCATCATCGTCCCACACCACACCGACCCCAATGTGAGTGTAATGCTGATGCAAGATGTTGTTTCGGTGGGGCGTGCTCTGCATGAACCACTCCATAGCGTTGGCCACAGCCTCCGCACCGACTGACGAATTGCGTTGGATGTTCTCGCCGGCCCAGTGCACCTCAATCCCTGCTCTCGCTAATCGATCGCGCAGCGTTACGCCTTCTGGCGTGGTGTGACTAAAGTATCCCCGACGAACCATGTCTTCGCTGTGATCCCGTGCCAGTCGTACCAGGCGGTCATCGACAGTGTACGGTGGCAGTCCACGCGCGATGCGTTCTGAGTTTACAGCTTCAACCATTTGTCTTTCCATTTCCTCGACCGCGGATAGCGTCGGCTCCGGTGAGGGCGTTGGGGTCGCGGGAACGGGTGTGGTTGTCGAGGTGGGTGTCGGGGTGGGCCATACTGTCTCTGTAGGTGTCTCTGTGGCTGAGGGGGAGGGCGGAGGTTGTGTAGCCGTGGGGAGGGCAGGCACTGGTGAGGGGGGCAGGCTCGTTGGCTCAACGGATGCATGGGGAGCGGTTGCACGGCCGGCTGGAGCTGGCGGAAGATTGGTGCATCCCGCCAACAGCCCGATGGCAATAAGTGTTACACACCCTTCTCGTATCATGGCGAATACTCGTCATCGGCAACGCACTTGCGGCGAATCCATTCGAACGGATTATCCGATTTGATGCCTTGCCACAGGGGCCCCTGCGGCCCGGAGCCGCCAATGCTAATCAACGGTCGATCGCCCCACAAGCCGGGATAGATGAGCCAGGAGAGCATCTCGATGTCTGTCTCGGTGAAACGGCGCCGGCGGGGGTCCAGGTTCGGAAGCGTGCAAACGTCGTAGTCTGCGCCAGGGTGCATCTTCGCCGCACCGTCTGGGTAATTCGCTGGGTTGGCCACCCAGTCACGGTAGCCGAGGCCGCCACGGCTTATCTCCGTCGTAATGCTCAGGTTGAGCCAGGGAACTTTAACAGACAGGGGGATGCCGGCTGCGTAACCTTCGTCGCGGTAGCCGAAGTAGCACGCGTGGGAACCACGAGCGCAGTAAACCACCGGGTGGGTGCCCTCTGTCTCGACGTTCGACCATGGCCGGCGCCGGCCACTCACGTGGCTGGAGTAGCCGGCCATGACGGGAGAGAGTGTGGCCGGCGTGACCGGCGCTTCTTCATCTCCCTGGAGGATGAGCGTGACGCTTTCCCAATCCACTTCATGTCGGTTGTGCCAGTCGTTGTAGTAGTACAGAAACCAGTACTGTATCGCAACGTCGTGCGGGTCTCCGTCGACCCTCTTGAACCCGGTGATGAATTCCTCGACAGAATCTTCAACATCTTCGAGGAATGCCTCAATGTCGTCGGCTATCTGCGCGAAGGGGCCCACCGTCTTGCGTACGACCTCGTCCACGGTTGCCAGCAGCCGGCTGTACCACCGCAGCCGCTCCAGCAGTGTCCATTCAATGACCTCGTCGCCCTGAATCACCCGGGCGTAGACACACGGCCGATAACGCCCGTCGTGGTCCGACTGGAGAATGTCGAAGTAGCGTTCCCAGGCCCGCTCTGCCGCGGCGCGGTCGCGACCAATGCCAACCAGATCTAACACGGAAGCCAGGGCGATGTCAGTATCTCCACGGACAATTTTCGGGAGTTCATCGCGGGCGTTCGGCGCCGGCTCGGGGAATAGCCGGCGGATGAAATCCGGCAGATGTCGAATCCAGGGATGGGCCTGATCGAAATGCAGGAGGCGCCGGGGCCGCTTCAAATTCCCGCGAAAGCCCGGGTACAGATAGGCCTGATCCAGGATGATGTCTACAGGTCGGGGACAGTAATCGCCGCGAACCTCGGGGGCATCGTGCCGGCCTCCGTGGGGCCGGCCCAGTTCCTGCCTCTCAGGGAACAGCACAAGTATCGGGGCATAGGTTTCGGCCAGTTCCTGGCGCTCGCCTTCACTCAACAAGGTTTTTTGTGCGTAAGCCAGTGCATGGCCTGTCTCATCGGTCATAAGTCTTCAATCGCCTTTAGCAATGAACGAAGTAGGCGTAATCACTCGGGGGGACAGGGTCAATTATAGTATAGTTTGAAGCACTCATCAAGTCACCAGTGCGGGGCCAGGACAGGATGGCGGCGGGAATGGCACGCGTATTTCACGTTTCGCGTACAATGTGTTATCATACCATGCAATCTGACACGCCATGATTGCTCAACTTTGTGCCCTGGTGCTTTGAACTCAGTCCTCACCAAGGAGCTTAATGTGAAGCAGACATCTGGGATTCTCGCTGAGTCAGAAGAGACATGCCTACCTGACCACATTTTGAACCCGCCGGCGTTGCTGGTCGTGATCTCCGGCCCCTCGGGCGTGGGAAAAGATGCCGCTGTGAATCGCATGAAGGAACGGGGCCTGCCGTTCCACTTCGTGGTGACTGCCACCGATCGCCCGAAGCGTCCCGGCGAGGTGCATGGTGTAGATTACTTCTTTGTCTCCACCGAAGAGTTCGAGCAGATGATCGCCCAGGATGAGCTTCTGGAGTGGGCCATTGTTTACGGGAACTACAAAGGAATCCCTAAGGAGCAAATCCGACAGGCGCTGGCAAGTGGCAAGGACATTGTCTTGCGCATCGATGTCCAGGGCTCAGCGACGATTAAGAAAATCGTGCCTGATGCCATCTTCATCTTCCTGGCTGCATCCAGCATGGATGAGTTGATGGATCGTCTGGTGGCCCGGAAGACAGAAGCCGGCATCGACCTGGAGCGCCGCAAGGAGACGGCACGGGAAGAGATGAAAGCCTTGCCGATGTTCGATTACGTGGTCGTCAATCGTGACGAAGAGCTGGATAAGGCCGTGGACCAGATTATCTGCATTCTCCAGGCTGAGAAGGCGCGGGTCCGGCCGAGGCGGATTGTGTTGTAAATGAAGTATGCAGAGGTCGTCGTTAACCACAGACTGCGCCGGCGGCCTGTCTTTCGTCCTCACAGCGTCCCCCCCGATGGCGACGCCGGCCCTGAACCCAGGGGCCTGACCTTCTTCTACCACATCCCTCCCGGGTTGGAAAAGCGGCTTGAGCCTGGTCACCTGGTACGCGTGTCCTTTGGCCAGCGCTGGGTGCAGGCCATCGTCCTGCGGCTCAGCGACACCTCACCTGTCCAGAAAACGAAGCCCATCAGCGCTATTCTGGATCCGGAGCCCGTGCTGTCGCCGGCGCAGATCGCTCTGGCGCGGTGGATGAGCACCTACTACGTCGCCCCTCTCATCGAATGCGTCAAGCTGATGTTACCCCCGGGCATCAGCCGCGCCTCCATTTTGTTCATCGAACTGGGGAGCCCCTCGGCGTCCGAGCACCTCACACCCGAGGAGCGCGCCGTCGTGGAACGGGTCCGGCGTGACCAGCCGATCCCCCTGGACCGCCTGACGCGCGATGGGGGCAAGAAGGTTGTGGCACGGCTGCTCGATCGAGGGGTGTTGACCCAACGCTACGGGCTGAAACCGCCGCGCATCAGCCCGAAAACGCAGCGTGTGGCACGCCTTGCCGTCGAGCCGGATGATGCCCTGTTCGAGGAACTCTCCCGCGCGCCGGCCCAAACGGCCATCGTCGAGCTTCTGGCTGAAGAGGGACCCCTCCCGGCATCGGAAATCTACGAGACGGTCGGGGGCTCCAGCGCGACGCTCAAGGCCCTCGAAGACAAAGGGATCGTCGTTCTGGAAGACCAGGAGGTCTGGCGTGATCCCCTCGAAGGCAAGACCTTCACGCCCGATGAACCGCCGGCCCTGACGCCAGATCAGCAAGCGGCATGGGATTCCATCTGCAACGCGATGCGCAACCGGCAAGCCCCAACGTTTCTGCTTCACGGGGTGACAGGCAGCGGCAAGACCGAAA
>CAYYSH010000214.1:0-5455 GCA_964474265.1 uncultured Anaerolineales bacterium | reverse complement strand
CCTGTGAGATGAGAGTGATGTGGCCCTACGGCTCGATCTCCTGGAGGACGATCTCGGCCAACTGCACGGCTACACTGTAGTAGCCTAACTGATCGTTCTCTTCAACTTTCTCGCGTAGTGAGCCAATCCACTTCAGAAGATGCTCCTGGCGAAACTTCTCTCTGAGTTCTGCCAGCAACTGAGCCTTCCCTCCCGACGCTTCCGCAGCCTTGGCCCAGAGGTAGGCCATAAGGCGGAGTTCGTTCCCGATGTGATCGGGTAGATCAGTATCCGGTAGGACTCCAGCCTGGAGGAAATACCGTCGAACTTTCAGCGTCGATTCTCCCATGACTGGCCCCTTGATCGTGTTACCGCGTTCGCTGGGATCAGATCCACGAAGGATGGGGATCGGCAACGGCCAGCGATCGAGGAACACCGACTCGTAGGGCGCGACGTAGCGCGGGTTGGGGACGACGAAAAGCGTCATGTATTCCCGTTCCAGGTTGTCCAGAGAGAAGCCATTGGGGCAGGCAATGCCCAACTCTGCGGCCATTTGACGGACCCTGCGCACGGTGTCTGGGTTGGGATGAGAGGTAAACACGTCTGCCAGGAAGGCATAGATGCATGCCTTGGCCCGCGCCTCCTCGATTGTCGTGCTGGCTGGCATCATCTTACCCTCTCTCAATCACCATGGTCACCACCTTCGTCATGGCACGGAATGGCGCTGGGATAGCTACTGGTCCGTCCGCCTCGTTCTGGCTCACCGCCCAGGTTGGCGTAGAGAATCCTCACCTTGTCACCCATCTCCTTTGCATCAGGATGCCTGGCTTTCAGTTCGGCGTAATCGCCATACTCGCGGGTGATTCCGAGGCAGGTGATCACGCATGCTGGAGGCAGGCCGGCATCGATCCGGTGCATGCACAGGTGGCATTTTTCCGCCTTTCCGGTCTCCGCGTTGAAAAAGATGGCGTTGTAGCGACACGCCTGAAGACACTGCCGGCAACCCACGCACCGGTCCTGATCAATATAGACGATGCCATCACTGCGCTGCTGGATCGCGTAGTAGCCCAGGCGATCGCACACCTTCTTACAGGGAGCATTCTCGCAGTGCTGGCACAACATGGGCAGTACCCGCACATTTGGAAACGGGTAACTGCCATCCTCAACGCCGTAGACCTGATTCCACAAGGAACCAAGCTGAACATTGTTCTCCTGCTTACAGGCGAGGGAACAGGCGTTACAACCGATGCACCGTCTGAGGTCGATAAAGATCGCCGGCCCAGAACGGGTAGGCTTCCGTTTCTTTTTATCATCGTGGTCTGACATAGGTCACTCCTTGATACGCTACAATCAGTACGCCTCGGGAATCCGGCGTAGAGCAATTTTCTCTGATACATTGTCATCCGAGTTGTGCCGGCCGGCAGCCCCAGCCTACTTGTACACTCGAACGGCCGCATCTTTGTGAGCTGCCATGCCTGAAATCCGTTCGGCCTTGCCAGGCACAAACTGGCTGTCATTGGCTCCCTTGCCGGCTGCAACTGGACCGAGGCCCCAGTGACCGAAGCCATGAGTCATCCCAACAACATCCGGGTGGATGCGGCTGGTGACACGAGCCTTGACCCTGGCCTGGGCATATTGGTTCTCGATGGTCACCAGGTCACCATCGGCGATACCCAATGCTCGCGCCCGATCAGCGTTAATCCACAGCTCGTTCTCGCCGTGGAACTCCATCAGCCACCGGTTGTTCATCGTTCGGGACTGGGTATGCAACGCTTCTTTCCAGTTGACCAGGTGGAATGGATATTCTGGAGTCGGGCCATCCTCAGCCGGCACGTACTCTGGCAGCGGGTTCAGTCCCTTGTCTGCCATCTGCTGGGAATAGAACTCGAACTTTCCAGATGGTGTGTTGAACCCGTCCGTCTCATATTTTCGGTACCGGGTCTCACCGCCAATCCAGGTCGCCCCCGGAAGGGCTCTAAGATCCTCCAGGCCAATGCCAATACCAGCCCGAAGGGCATCGTCGAGGTATCGCTCATATGGCACGTTGAAGGGGTACTCGTCGTATCCCAGCCGCAATGCCAGATCCTGAACAAACTCGTATTCGACTTTCTGCCCGTATATAGGCGGTACAACCGGTTGCCGCAACGAAACCACCGGGAAAGTCACCCACTGGGTGCAAAGCTCGTATCTCTCCAGGTAAACGGACCCGGGGATCACGTAGTCCGCCATGAGAGCCGTCTCGCTCAAGTGCGTATCCACGGCAACCACCAGCTCCATGTTGTTGAGCGCCTGGAGGTTCTTGGCTGTGTTGGGGACCGAGAACACAAAGTTCTGGAAGACGAAAACAGCCGCCCTGGGTTGATACGGGTCGCCGGTAATCATGGCATCCCGAGCTTCTACATAGACGCCGGAGTGGTGGGCAAAGGGGTACTTGGTGCCACGTCCGTCAACCCTTGGCAGAGGTGGCGCCTCGCGGACAGCGAACTTCGGGCCTTTCCGTTCAGGGATGATGAGCGTTCCCGGTTTGTCCACCTGCCCAATGAGGCCCGCGAGCATGGCAATAGCCCGGCTGTTCTGCGCTCCGTTCGTGTGATGCCCGGTGCCGGCCCACACATCCACTACAGCCGGCTTGGTAGTCGCCAATTCACGTGCCACCTGCCTGATTGTGTCGGCCGGAATGCCGGTGATGCCGGCGGCCCACTCTGGGGTCTTGTCTGCCACAAAAGCCGCATACTCATCAAACCCGACAGTCCAGTTATTCACAAAATCGGCATCGTACAGTCCCTCACCGATGATGACGTGCGCCATGGCCAGAGCCATGGCGCCATCCGTTCCGGGCCGGATTGGCAGCCATTGCCCCTGGAAGTCAAAGGCCTTTTCGGCCGTCTCAGAACATCTCGGATCGACCATCACCAGCTTCGCGCCATTGGCCAACCCGTCCAGCAGGATGCGTGGCAGGTGTGAGAACTTCATCGCTCCCAGGGGGTTCCAGCCGAAAATCAGCATGTATTTCGTGTTGCGCAAATCCGGCAGTGGCCGGTGAAAGCCCAACGTGGTCTCGAAACCGAACTTGCGAGCCACGTCGCACAGGTTCGAGTGGTACATGATGTTGGGCGTGCCAAAGGCGTGGCAGAAGTCTTGCTGAATGGCTGTAAACGATGCATCTTCGGAGAACCAGAGCAACGTCTCGGGGCCGTAGGTGTTCTTGATTCGCGTGAGATGTCGCGCTATTTCGTCCACTGCCTGCTCGTAGCTGATCTCTTCCCATTGCCCTGCGCCCCGAGCTGTGCCCGGGACCCGTTTCAATGGTCTCTTGACCCGGTCAGGGTCGTAAAGCGTCATGATGCCGGCATTCCCTTTCGGGCACATCCGAGCACCGGTGTCCCTCAATGCGTAGTAGTCGGTTGAGATATTGGCAACGCCGACGGGATTCCACGAGTTGGGCTCGATCTTGACGACCCGGCCGTCCACAACATGCGCCAGAATGCCTGTTGTGCCGCCGCACATGTTACAACTTGTGGGTATCCACTCGTCCTGCGAGGCAGCCAAGGCATTCTCGACCCCGGCCAAGTCGAATCGCACGAGGCCTGCAAAGCTCATTCCCGCACCAGCTCCAGCGATTGCTGAGAGCTTAAGGAAATCTCGCCGTCCAATCTTCGGCTGCTTCATAGACACTTTCCTCCTTGCCTTTAGTGTGGTGCAACATGCGGCCTACACACATGATGGGCAGGTCAGAAAATGTAGTATGACCGCGTCTGCAATAACCTTGAAACCAATTCAATCTCGTAATTGAGTTTACCATAGATGCCGGGGGCATGCTTGACGTGCGCCCTATCTGCATCTGATGCACTGCTTACAACAACGTAGTGATCATCCAACCAGCAATCTATAGCGCTTGTACTAATCAACTATATGATTTAGCTTTCTTATCTATCGTTGAAGCAGGCGCTTCTGAAGCCGGCTGCGGCCCCCACAACCACATTCATGTCCATCGAGCATGTGTTCATCGATGCTAGAAGTAAGAAACAGCACGATACCATGATCATATCAGTGTGCGTTCATATATGGCACAGTGGTGACGGGGGCGAGATGGAGAGCTAAATGAAAGTTTTGAAATTGTTTGTTGTGTTGTTTGTATTGTTTGTGACATTGATCAGCGCCGCCGGCCCGGTGTCAGCGGCGAAGAGAGATAAAGCATACGATCAGCGAGACCCGACCGTTGTCTACAACCCGTATCGGGATGAATACATCTTGATCTGGACCGAGACCCACGACAACCGGGGTACCGATTTGTACACGAAGCTGCTGTTCACTAACGGGCTGCCGAAGGGCGGGTTCTACGGCCCCTCCTTCCGCATCACGCGCGAGGCCGGCGACGACGTGGACCCGGCCATCACTTTCAACCCCCGGCGCAACGAGTACATGATGGTCTGGAGCGCTTACCGCGATCAGACGAATGGCTGGGACATCTATGGGCAGTTGATTCGCACTAACGGCCTGCCCAAGGGGCGTCCTTTCCCCATCTACGTTGGCCCCGGCGACCAGACGCATCCAGCAGTCGGGTTTAACGGCCATCGAGAGGACTTTGTCGTCGTGTGGACCGATGATCGCAACCCGGACACGGGTCGCGACATCTTCGGCCAGACGCTGTTTACCAGCGGCCTGCCGCACCGCAGTGAGGCTTTCCCGGTCCATGTGGCCCCCGGGGACCAGATCGATCCGGTCATCGCGCCAAACGGTGACCGCTTCCTGGTCCTCTGGACTGAGGATTACCCGGGCGACAGGGACATCCGTGCCAAGCTGTTGTTCAGCGCCGGCCTCCCCATCGGCGGGGCGGAGGGTGGCGACTGGGGCTTTGCCGGCGGGCCGGGCAACCAGGAGGCGCCGGCCCTGGCCCCAACCACCTCCGTGGCGGTCTGGCAGAGCGATGCCAATGCGGCCGAGACGGGCCTGGACCTGTACGGTGTCAACCTGTTTCCCAACGGACTCCCTCGCGGGCAACGGTCAGGCATCACGCGAGCCGACGCGAATCAGTCTGATCCGGCGATTGCGTACAACCCCAGGCGCGACGAGTTCATCGTTGTGTGGGTGGATGATCGGAACGAGACGGATGACATCTACGCGATTCTGGTCCGGCAAAACGGCTTGCCCAAAGGCTGGGACTATCCCCTGATTCGAGATGGCTGTACCGGCGTAATCGCATGCCGCGGCTAGCGGTCGCCGGCCTTCGGGCAACAAAAAGCACCACCGTGGATTATGTCGGTGGTGCTTTTTGAATGTAGGCGAACCCCTGCGGTCGCCCCGCCGGGCAGACGCAAGGCCTGCCCCTACCTAAATAATGTAGAGGCGAGCCCGTACAGTCGACCTGCCGGGCAGGCGCAAGGCCTGCCCCTACCCAAGAATTTCCGCCGCTCGGCTGGATTAGTAGTGGATAGCGCGCGGCAGGGCCTTGGCCTGGTTGACCCAGTCCTCAACC
>CAYYSH010000213.1:0-5476 GCA_964474265.1 uncultured Anaerolineales bacterium | reverse complement strand
CTCGATCTGGCTGGCGGGTAGCAGTCGATTCTGCGCCAACTCCAGCGCACTTTCTTCGCCATTGTCGCCCCCGAAGCGGGCATGGCCGGCGTAGTGGATGACGTCGTAGCGCCCGGTGCCCAACGCCTCCTGCACGTTCAGATACGACGCCCGCTCCGCCAGGAGCAGGTCGCACGCGAAACCGCGCCGGCTGAGGGCAGCCACCAGATGTTGCGCCTCCTCCGCCGCATGCTTCAGATCACCTCCGGGGTCCGCAACGAACAAGAAGGCAGGTCGCTCTCGTCGGGCAACGGCACGGGGTGGTGGTGGCCGCCCGGAGACCAGCCGGCGGCCAACGGCGTGCTTAACTCCTAGAAACGTCTGGTCGTCGTGGAGCAACTCCCACGGGATGATCGGATCATTCGTCGAGATGGTCAGAGGGCCATCCCAGGTCCGCAAGAAGCTCTGAACCGTGCGCGGCAAAAACAGGCCGAACATGAGCCGGCCAATGGAGGGCAGGGCGTCGGGATCGACAGTGCCCGGCGGTGCTCCCGCCCCTACAGCGCGGGCTAGAGCTGTCAACACATCCTGGCGATCCTCAGCCGAAACCGAGACGGTGCCGGCCAGAACCGACGGGCTCTCGGTCGGGGTCTCCAGGCTGACGGTGTAGGTATCGCCGGATTGGAGGATATACAGAACCGCCGGACGATTGATCGAGTTCATCTAATCTCACATGCAGGGATTTGAGGCCCCAGGTCGAACATGGTGCGCCAGCCAATGGCTAGGCCGGCCAGCTCTCACCTGGTGATTCGATGTGCAGGCTAAAGGGGATCTCCCAGATGCGCTCGCCATGCTCGATTCTGAGCGTGAACGCCTGGTTAATCGGGACATCACGGAGTCGAACCACGCCGCCGGCCGGCACGGTGCGCATCTCGAGGAGCCGGCCCTTTTCATCGCGAAGCTGAATAAAGGCACCAGGCAGCCGCTCCCTGGACCGGGCATCGAACGGCTGTACGTTGATCCACACAATGTCTTCGCCAGCCCGCCTGAAGCGCAGATCGACGGCGAACTGCTCATCGGCATCCGTGAGGCGGAAGGCGATGACGGGTGTGCCGGCCTCCGAGCCACGCATCTTGGGCGCGGCCGCCGCCGGCGCCAGTTGCAGACCAGCCGGCAGCCGGCCCAGCCGGTCAAGCTCGTGCAGTGCCAGGGCGGGGATGTCGGTAGCGAAGCGCCGTATTCGCTCCGCCACCTGCAGCCAGGTGGCCGGCGCGTGGGGCAGGAAGGAGAGGTCGAACGCCGGCTCAGAGCCGGGTTCGAGCCACTCACCCTGGCGCTCCAGGCGCAGTGTCGCCAGAACATCCTGGTACTCCTGCCGGCAGTCGGGGCACAGCGCCAGATGGCGGTGTACCTCCGGCATGTGTGCAGCCGCATCACCGCCCGCCAGTTCCAGGTCGATGTACGCTGCCAGTCGGTCTTCATCCAGGCCGGCGCAGGTCAGTTCGTCATCTTGTGTGAGTGACAGCGCCTGCAAAATACGCTGGAGTTGCTGTGTACTCATGGCTTCTGTCCTATCGAGTATTGCGTATTGCGTATCGTGTGCCCCGAAAGGACAATACGCAATACGCAGTACGCAGTACGCAACACGAACCACTTACCTCATACAGATGCTCCACTCTCTTCCCTTCTTTTCACCCTTCCTGAAACATCGCCAGCACATCCTCCGGGGTGTGGCCGGCCTCCAACAGCCGGCGCTTGATCTTCTTGCGCGCTTCGTGTATCAGCATGTACACTGCGTTGCGAGTGACACCCAACTCCTCAGCAATTTCGTCGCTGGTGCTGTCTTCGATGAACTGAGCGATAAAGGCAAGCCGCTGACGGTCACTCAAGTCCCGCTGGATTGCGGTTTCGATGAGGTCCAGGACTTCCGCCGCGTGCAGCCGGGCATCCGGGGAGGGGTCTGTGGTCGCTTGCCACTCGCGGTTAAGGCCTCCCCACTCCTCAGGGTTATCGTCTGGATTGTGGGCCGGCGGCGCGGACATGCGCGGTTCATGCCAATACGGCTTGCGCAGTTCGTAAGCCGCCGTCCGGATCGCGATGGTGGCCGCCCAGGAGGTGAATCTACCGCGGCCTTCATATGTCGAGAGCTTCGCCCAGACGGCATACAGCGCATCCTGGGTGAACCCACGCGCTAGCTTCTCCAGCTCGCCGTCATCCAACCCCTGGAGCCGGGGCACGCCGGCCTGCCGCTGCCGCAGGTAGTTGTAGACCACGGTGAAGAGATAGCGACCCAGCTCGGCAAAAGCCTGATGCTGTACCGTGCCGGCATCTCGCAAGTCCGATACCCACTGGTGGTCGGTGCGCCGGCTCATAGCGCCAGCTCCAGCTCATAAAAGGATTCCAACGCTGCTTGCATCAATAGGGCTACAGGGAGACAATCATAAGCGCGTGACATCACAAGTTCGATTGTAACATGATTCTAGAGGAAGTGTCAATCGGAACAGCGATGTGAAACGTGATGCGTGAAACGTGAGGGCTCGTTGGTTACAATCTTCACGTTTTACGTTGCACGTTTCATGCCGTCGGGTTGATGAGGAATCAGAGGCAAGCACGAACCCCATGCCACCACTAACCAACTACCTTCGTCGCCGGCGCTATGCCATGGTTGAACCCTTCCTGCGCGGAGAGGTCCTGGACATCGGCTGCGGTAACGCGGCCACTGCTCTGCCCCTGGGGTCTGTCCAGCGCTACGTGGGGATCGATTTCCGGCCGGCCCTGGTCGCCCACCAGCAGGAGCAGTTTCCGCAACACGAATTCTACGTGTGCGATGTGGATCGAGAACCGCTGCCGCTGGAGGATTGGCGTTTTGACACGGTGCTGATGGTGGCCGTGATCGAACACCTGGCGCACCCGGGCCGGGTGCTAGACCAGGTGGCCGGCCATCTGCGCCGCGGAGGCCGGCTGGTGATCACGACGCCCACGCCGTGGGGCGAACGCCTCCACTGGCTGGGTGCCCGCGTGGGCCTGTTCCACCCCCACGCTGCTGCGGAGCACAAGCGTGCCTACGACCGCCGGCAACTGGAGGCGCTGTTGGCAGCCCACGGGTTCCAGGTTGTGCTCTACCAGACCTTTGAGTTTGGGGGTAATCAACTGATCGTGGCACGGCGAGGTGACAAATGAGAACACATCTACTCAGCGTGTACGTTCTTGGTGCGCTCATCCTGACCCTTGGACTCGGACAGGCGATCACCGAGGAAGCAGACGTTGGCAGTCCAACACGGAGACCAAGTATTCCTCAACAGCCAGCGCAGGTGGCGACCACAACATACAATGTGGAACTCGTCAGCATGTACGGTGGCCGGCCATTTGCTGATCTGGCGGTTCAGGGAAACTACGCCTACGTGCGGAAAGGAAGTGGGATCATTGTGTTAGACATTTCCAACCCCGATCAGGTCACTCCATTGGGGGCCATCCCTATGCCGGGTGGCTGGGATAGTTTTCTATCCGCCATGTATGCTTTTGGAGACTACCTGTACCTGTTTATGCCAGCTAGTGGCATTCACATTGTGGACGTCTCTAATCCCATGATCCCGCGTGAAGTGGGCGTCTACAGGACCAATGTCTGGAGCCTCTATGTTCTGGACAACCTTGCCATTGGAGGTTGGGGCGGATGTCCGACTCCCACTCCCCCTCCCTCTCCCCCTTTCCCTCCTTACCCCTGGCAAGCTGATTGCTACGGCGGAGTGCGCGTAATTGACGTCTCAGACCCCAGCCGTCCGGCGATAATTGGCGAATTGAACTACGAGCACCCAACCGAGGTTCTCTACGCCACCCGGGAGTACGCCTACGTAACGGCTGACGGTAAACTACGCGTAATCGACATCTCCGACCCCCGAACTCCGGTGGAAGTGGGATCCCACGATGTTCCGCGCGTTGATAGGAGCTTCTTTGCCGGGAGCCGTGCCTATCTAGCCGGCCCCGATGGGTTGCGAATCTTCGACATATCTCAGCCGGCTGCGCCAGCAGAAATAGGCCGTTACGATGAACCTATCACCGGTGATATCTTCGCTAGCGGCTCCTACACTTACGTAGGGATCCCGGTGGAGGAGGATGGCAAATGGGCAACCGGACACATCCGCGTTCTGGATGTCGCGGACCCAACTGCACCTGTGGAAGTCGGAGCTTACAGCATAGCCGAATGGCCCGGTACGTTCGTTGGCAGTGCAGAGCGTCTCTACGTTCTGTCCAAGGACATCCTGCGTGTGCTAGACATCTCAAATCCTGCTTTGCCGGTTGAATCAGGCACATACTTCAATCCTATTTGGGATCGAACCTGTTGCCCGGGTGGGCCCAGCGGTCTCCGTGTCGATGATCACCGGGCGTACGTGCTGGCCGATTACATTGACTATCGGCCATACCCTCAAGGAGCCCCCGTGGTAACAAGGACATTACGAGTGATTGATGTCTCCGATCCAAGACAACCGGTGGAGCTAGCAACCTACGACCAGCCAACAGCCTCTCTTCCTCTCAGGGACTTCTCCGTTTCAGGCAATCACGCCTTTGTACTGGAGGACGATTCTAATTTGCGAATCATTGATGTATCCGACCCCACTGCACCCGAGGAAATCAGTACTATCCAGGTGTCCGCTTTGAATCTCCACGTCGCCGGCCAATACGCGTACGTCACCGGAGACGGTGCCATGCGAATCATCGATGTTTCCGATCCTGCTGCGCCGGTGGTGGTGGGATCCTACCTCACAGCCGGCTGGGTCGGGGATGTATACGCCGCCGGCAACTACGCCTACCTGACCGACACGCTCCAAGGCTACATCGGTCCCGACGGCCAACATGCCGCATTTCGTGTGATCGATGTGTCCGATCCCAGCGCCCCGGTGGAGGTAGGTGCCTTTGGATTGCCGGCATACCCTGATGAGATCTATGTCGCTAACAACTACGCCTACGTGCTTGCCGGCGGGCGACTTGACCCACAAGAAGCCCGGGGAATATGGATCGCAGATGTGTCCAACCCGACATCACCAGCGGTTGCAGGTTTTTACGAAAGCCGAGACGCTCGCGACTTTGTTGTGGCCGATCAGTTCATGTTTCTCGTCGAATGGAGCGGGGGGAGCTCTGACACTTACAGGCTGTCAGTGCTCGACATTTCGACCCCGACCCGGCCTATTGCAGTGGGCACCTTTGATATCCCGACCCCCAGTGACATCTCAGCCACTGACAACTGCATCTATCTGGCTGCCCAAGAACTGGTGACCTTCCATCTGGTCCCATCAGCCCCAGGGACAGCGGGATTCACCGCCCTAAGTGGCACACCTTACACGTCTTTCTTGCCATTGATCATGTACAACGACCCTGGGCCTGGAATATGTGGATGAGCCCGCCATCAGTACAATATCAGTACATCGCAATCCGCTCTGGCTGGATCGTCAGATCCAGCCGCTAGGCGGCGGATTTGGCAATCCGCCGCGAGCCATTTCGATCT
>CAYYSH010000212.1:0-5484 GCA_964474265.1 uncultured Anaerolineales bacterium | reverse complement strand
GGAAAATACTTCTTCAGGTGTTTGACCTCCAGCAGTACCTGATTCTCCTTAATCGATGTGTCCAATGCAGCGTGACCTCAATCTTCTTCCGCGACCTCGTGATGCAGAAAGCAACTTGCAGATTGCCTCTGGTTGACCGGCTGAAGGGCCGGCGTCCGCCGGTTGCAGACATCGGGCATGAAATCCGAACAGCGAGGGTGGAAAGGGCAGCCAGGCGGACGATTGAAGGGATGGGGTATGGAACCTTCGATCGTTGGCAAAAGCGTCCGAGACGGCGAGTGAATGGTGGGAATGGACTTGAGCAGCGCCCTGGTGTAAGGGTGCTGCGGGTTATGGAAGATGTCATCCACCGGGCCGGTCTCCATGACCCGACCCAGATACATCACGACGACGTAGTCGGCGACTTGGGCAATAACCCCCAGATCGTGCGTGATGAAGATAATCGCCATGTTATGTTGCTGTTGCAGCGACCGTAGTAGATTCAGAATCTGGGCCTGAGTGGTCACGTCGATGGCCGTTGTAGGCTCATCGGCGATCAGCAGGCGGGGATTGCACGACAATGCCATGGCGATCATGGCCCGCTGGCGCAGCCCGCCGCTCAGCTCCCAGGAATAGGCATCCAGGCGCTGCTCTGGACTGGGGACGCCTACCTCGCGCAGGCGCTCGATAGCAATCTGGCGGGCTTCTTGCTCGCCGACCTCCTGGTGGAGTAAGATGGCCTCAATGATCTGATCGCCGATGGTGTGAACCGGGCTGAAGGCCGCCATCGGTTCTTGCGGGATCAGGGCGATTTCGCCCCCTCGAATCGCGCGCATCTCCGGGCCGTGGGGGTCCAGGCCGGCCAGGTCCACGATGCCATCCCGCGATGTCCCGACCTCAATCATTTCAGGCCGGAAATAGATTTCTCCCTCGACAATGCGGCCAGGTTTTTCGACAATGCGCAGCACTGACTTGACGGTCACACTCTTGCCGCAACCGCTTTCGCCTACGATGCCCACAACCTGACCCGGGTACACATCGAAGCTGACCCCGTCAACGGCCTTGACCGTGCCTTCGTCCAGAAAGAAGTAGGTTTTGAGATTTCGTACGGACAGGATAGGGTTTGCTTGACCGTTCATGTGTCCATCGCTAATGAGCATATGGATCCGCTGCATCCCGCAAGCCATCGCCCAGGATGTTCAGCGCCAGTACCGTAATGATGACCGCCAGGCCCGGCAGAAGCAGCCATGGGGCCAGCGCAATCGACTGCAGGTTCTGGGCCTCCTGCAGTAGCACGCCCCAACTGATGGCCGGCGGGCGCAGACCCAGCCCCAGAAAGCTGAGGAAGGTTTCGTTGATGATCATCACCGGGATTGCGAGAGTGCTGGCCGCGATGATGTGGCTGGTGAAAGTCGGCAGCATGTGCCGGAAAATGATCCTCGGCTGACTGCATCCGGACAATTTGGCAGCAATGACGAAGTCCTCTTCCCGCAGGGACAGGAAACGGCCGCGCACTTCGCGGGCCAGTGTCGTCCAACCAATCAACGAAAGAATGACGGTAATGGCAAAATAGACTCGCTCTACCGACCAATCGCGAGGCAAGGCTGCAGTCAGGGCCATCCAAATTGGGATCGGCGGCAGCGATTGTAGTATCTCGATGAGTCGCTGAATGACCAAGTCGGTGATGCCACCGAAGTATCCGGAAATGCCCCCCATCAGGATGCCCAGGAAGATGCTCAGGAAAACGGCAACCAGGCCGATGGACAGGGAGACCCGTGTCCCGTGCATCAGGCGGGACCACTGATCTCGTCCCAGTCGATCTGTTCCAAGTAGGTGGATCTTCTGTTTTTCTTCTGCAGATGCGATTCCTACAAGGTGAATTTGCGTAGGAACCAGGCCCAGCAGTTTATAGGAATATCCCCGGGCAAGGAAGCGCACCGGAATTTTCTTTGTCTTGTCGAGGCGCCACTCCATCCGCAGTGTCTTGGGGTTGCGCTCGCCCTCCACGCCGTACACAAAGGGCCGGAGGCGGCCGCCATCGAAGACATGAAGCCGCTGGACCGGTATGAACAGTTCTCTGGCATTTGTTTCGTTCGGGTCCTGGGTGCTGAAGAAGTCAGGGAACAGGGCCACGATAGCGATCACAAAGACGACCACACTGCTCACGAGCGCCAAGCGGTGTTTCTTGAAGCGCCACCAGACCAGTTTCCAGTTTGGCGCGACGTAGAAGGCCTCGGCCTCCTCTACAAGGCCGGCCAGCCCGCCAACAGCCGCCTCCTCAGCCAACAATTGCCGGCTGTCATCAGCCAGAGGTGCCAGAGCCCTAGAATCACGCGGTCGAGCCATCCCTCACGACTCCTCCATTCGAATACGCGGATCGAGCCAGGCCAGCAAGATGTCGGATATTAGCGTGCCGATGATAGCCAGGAAACAGTAGATGAGAACGATTGCGCCGGCCAGGAACATGTCCTGGTTCGTTAACGACCTCAGCAGCATGGGACCAATGGTAGGCAGGTTCAGGACCGTGGCCACGATCACACTCCCAGAGAAGAGGAGGGGCAAATACCAGCCGATGGTGCTGACAAGCGGGTTAATCGCCACGCGCACCGGGTACTTCAGCACCAGTTTCCACTCGGGCATGCCCTTAGCCCGAGCCATTTCCACATACGGCTTGTTCAGCTCGTCAAGAAGGTTAGCACGCATGATTCGGGCCAGTCTGGCTGTCCCGTCGAGCCCCAAGATGACCGCCGGCAACCAGATATGCTTGAGCAAGTCCAGCACCCGGCCCCAACTCCACGGCGCGTCCACATATTGCGGCGAGAACAGGCCAGTGATACTGATGCCAAAGTACTTGAAGGCCAGCCACATCAGCACCAATGCGGTCATGAAGGTCGGCGTGGCAACGCCAATATAGTTGAACACGGTGAAGAAGTAATCGAAGAACGAGTATTGCCGTGTGGCAGACAGAATGCCGATAGGGATGGCCAGCGCCCATGTAAAACCGAAGGTGAAAATGCCCAGAGCCACGGTCAGCATCAGGCGTTCCCCAATCAGTTCCAGGTTGGGCCGCTGCCAGTCCAGCGACACGCCGAGATCCCCTCTGACAATCCTGCCCATCCACTTAAGATACTGGATGTACATTGGCTGATCGAGGCCATACATGTGGCGCAGCGCGTCGATCTGAGCCTGATCCATGGACGACCCAGAAGCCGCCAGTTCTGCGATGTAACTGGTTACAAAGTCGCCCGGCGGGGCCTGGATAACCAGGAAGGCAAACACGGAGAAGATGAACAGCAACAGCGGCAACAATAGCAGACGCTTAACGATGTACTGCAACATTTACAACACACCTCAATGATCTCATGAGAAGTGAAAAGATGTCCACGTGGGCTGGTCAGCCATGTGCGAGCCCACGTGGACATACTATCAGTCGTTGAGAAAACTGAGGAGCCACCATCCCCAGATGCGGTCCCGTGAGGCATCTGGGGATGCCTCACCCCTCGACTTTCTCAGGTACTGACGGTCAGTTACCGGTCGTTGTTGTTCAAGATGTTGGGTTCCACAGGAGCAAGAAACCCCGTGTCCAGCTCACTGCTTGAAGAAATACTGCTCTGGGCGAGTGTTACCAGGCGTGCGCAGTGGCCAGTCATTGCCGGCTGTTTCCGGCACGTTGCGGAGATTCTTGTTCACAACTACCACGCCCTGGATCATGGGGGTCAGGCCAACTGTGCCAATCTCCCATACGTTGTCTGCCCAGATCTTGAACAACTCCCTGGCCAATTCGATCTGGCGCTCACGGCCGGAGACTTTGGCCTCGTCGATGATTTCCACCAGCTTCTTGACCTCTGGCGGTGGTTCCATGCCCTCAGCACCGTTGGTCAGATACCACTGACGGAAGAGGGGGCCGAAGGTCAAGGCTGGCCGGCTGCGCGGATCCATCTTGGGCTGGCCACTGAACGGGAAGCCCGTGGTATCCTCGTTCCACATCTCGACCATGAGGTCATTCGTGTCACGCAGCTTGAAGCCAAGAGCGCGCTCGCGGACCTCCACATGGGCCCTCACCCCTACATCGGCCCAGTTCTGGACGATGATCTGGGCCACGTCGCTCCAGTTGGCGAAGGCGGGAATCACCTGAATCTCGATATCCAGCCGCTCGCCGTTGGGAAGCGTGCGGAAGCCCTCGTCATCCCGCTGGGTCAGGCCGATGCTGTCCAGGATTTCGTTGGCCTTGTCCGGGTCGTGCTCAGTGTACTTGTGGGCCCACTCATCCCCCGGATAGTAGGGATGATTGGGCGCCGGCACACCCTGGCGTGGCTCGCCCAGTCCCAGGAACGCCGATTCCTTGATGGCCTCCCGGTCAATGGCGTAGGACAGTGCGATGCGGAAGTCCTTGTTGCGCAGCAACTCGCCGATGGCCGGGTCCTTGGTGTAGGTCTGATTGAACATCAGCACTGCATCGGAGCCGCCGAACGTCGGCCATGTGAGCACCCGATAGCCACCCTTGTCCTGATTCTCCACCAGGACCGGATAGTTCATCATGTTAATGTGGCGGCCCTGCATATCGATTTCGCCGCCTACTGCGGCCAGGTTCAAAGCTTCCTTATCAGCAAAGAAGGTGAACTTCACGAAATCGATGTAGGGGAGTTGGTTACCCTCCGGGTCCACGGCGAAGTAGTAGGGATTGCGCTTGAGGGTGAAAACCTGGTCGGACACAGTGGAGTTGTCCGGTACCCAGGCGGCCGTGCTGGGCCGCTTTCCGCTGAGGTGCGGCATGGCTTCAACAGCGAACAGCTCCGTCCAGGTGTCAAAACCACGCTCCTTCACCTTGGCATCGAGTTCGGCCTTATCCACATATTTGGGGTGGAACTGCTTCAGGTAGTGGGCCGGCGCGAACGCAAGGTTGGCGATGGACTTATCAGCGCCATCCTTGTTAGCCAGATCCAGCAAGAAAGCCGTGTTGGGCTGCTTGAAGGTCCACTGAACGGTGTAGTCGTCCAGCTTCTCCACCTTGGCTACCGATCCATCCTCATTCTGCATCCACACAGGGATGTTGGGCATTAACTCCTCATTGAGGAGGATGTCGTTGTACCAGAACATGATGTCGTCAGCGGTGAAAGGTTCACCATCTGACCACTTCATGCCCTTGCGCAGGAAAACCTTCCAGACGGTGAAATCATCGTTAGATTCCCAGCCCTTGGCGATGTGCGGGATAACCTCACTGCCATCGGGGGAGAAGCGAACCAGGGCGTCGTAGACCACCCGGGTATAGTTGTTGTGATCTGAAGGACCCAGGAAGCCCCGGCGCAAAGTGCCGCCATACTGGCCAATCTCCTCGACCACTTCTTCCACCAGCGGCTCCTCTGGTAAGCGCTCGTCCACCGGGGGCAATTCGCCTTTGGCCACCAGTTCGGCCAGCATGGGGGCTTCGTGGTACTTGGAAACTTTCTCAGGGGGTTTCTCGGCCGGCGCGGTCGTGGGTGGAGCCGGCTTCTCTTCTGCCGGCGC
>CAYYSH010000211.1:0-5498 GCA_964474265.1 uncultured Anaerolineales bacterium | reverse complement strand
GACGAACGGACCCAGCAGCCGATCACGCCGGAGTTGCGTGAGTTCTTTGACGATCAGGTTCCAAATACGGGTGAGCATCCTGTTTTCGGATTATCTCTCAAGGCTGCGTACTGCGTATTGCGTAAGGATCGATACGCAGTACGCACTACGCACTCCGTCACTCAAGCTGCTTCTTAAACAACAACATCGACAACCCCAGCACCACAACCCCAATCCCCAGCAACGCCACCGCCCAGGGCCACAACACATCCACCCCAACGCCCTTCAAGAAGATACCCCGGTTGATAAACACGTAGTGGGTGGTGGGCACCATGTAGGCTTCCATCTTCATGATCCCCATGGCCGACAGCGGGATGAAGATGCCGGACAGGAAAAAGCCGGGGAACAGGAAGACCAACAGCGAAGCGATCATGGCCGCCTGCTGGCTGTTGACCAGGATCGAAACCAGCAGGCCGATGCTCAGCGTGGCCAGCAGAAAGTCGGCTGATAGGACGAGGTAGGTCAGGAAGCTCCCGCGGAACGGCACGCCAAACCACAAGACGGCGACCGCGGCACACAGCACCACACTGATCATGCCACTGAAGATGTAGGGAATCAGCTTGCCCACCAGGAGTTCCAGCCGGCCAATGGGTGTGGCGATCAGCCCCTCCAGCGTGCCCCACTCCTTCTCGCGAGCGATGGCCAGCGATGCCGAAACCGCCGGCATGCCCAACACCACCCCGATGAGGGCCGGCACAATCCCGATGAGAAACTTCAGACTGGGGTTGTACCAGGTCCGCAGCCGCAGGTCGATGGGCGCGATCTCCCCACCAGCCGGGTAGCCACGCCTCTCCAACGACGCCAGCACCAGATTCCCCGAGAAGCTCTCAGTCCGCCCCACGATGTGAGTGATGGCATGGTTGGCCGTATTCGGGTCTGTCCCATCCACGATGACCTGCACGGCGGCGGGTTGGCCGGCTTCGATGCGCGCCATGAAGGCCGGCGGGATCACCACCGCCGCCTTGACCCGGCCATCCACCAGCCAGCGCTCGATCTCGTCGTAGCTCGATGCAGCACAGCAGGTCACCAGGTCCCCCGAGTCAGTGAGCGTGGCCAAATACTGGCGCGAGAGGGGGCTCATGTCCTGATCCATCACCGCCAGCGCCACCTGCTTGATCTCAACGGAGAAGCTGTAGGCGAGCACCACCAGAAACAGGACGGGCGACAGCGTCACCAGCAGCGCCGTCCGCCGGTCTCGCACGATGTGCCACCACTCTTTGCGCAGGACAGAAAGCGTGCGTTGTACGTTCATGGCATCTTCACATGAGAAACAGTAGCGGCCCAACGCACGAATTGCATGACCTCTGGCACAATGGCAGGGTCAACTGTATCATCGGAGCGCCAGGCCTGTGATCGCTCGACTGTGGAACGCCACGGCTCAGGAAGCGTTTCGATCGCCCATGCCACGGCACGCTGTTTGCTCGACAACTCGCCGCATGCCAGCGTGTACAGAGCGCGGCACATCGTCTCTACCACGTACGCTTTGTGTCCCCGGGGCAGCAACCAATCCGGGTCATCTGGCTGATTAGCCCAGTCGTTCCAGTCACGTAGCCGGGCCCGCACAGCCACCTGCAGCTCCTCCGCTGAGACGGGATCGATGAGGGTCTGCGGGTCTGGACCGTAGAGCGCCACGCCATGCTCGCGCACCACCCAACGTTCCAGGATCCAATTGCTATGGTGCTCGCTCCATGCCAGTGCTTCGCCCTGCTCAAGGGTGGGATGCCGCCGGCCAGGCTCGAAGCGTCTCAACGCTGCACGGTCGATGTAGGCCATCTCCAGGCGGTTGGCGTACGGGTTTGGTGACGCTGCAAGTTGTCTGTGCAAGGCTGCGAGCGCAGCGAACCCCGCATCATTGACAGGCCGCTCCGTTACAGCCAGGACGTCGAGATCGCTGGTTTCGGGGATGAAGTCACCCATCGCAAGAGAGCCGCGCAAGTATACGCCGACGAGCTCCTCTCCAAGGACCTGCCGGATGCCGGCCAGCAAGGCTCTCAGCATCCCATCTACTTCCTGCGGAAAGGTCATACTGCCTCCACGTCCCAGTCACCTGAGCGACGAATGATGGATTCAGGACGATTTTCAGGCTCACTGCCTCCTCACAAGGTCAGCCTCGCTTCGGGATGAATGCGCCGGTGCGCTGCCGGTACGCCTCGTAGGCTTCCCCGTAGCGCAGGACCAGGTCCCGTTCCTCGGCCCAGCACATGATGGCGAAGATGGGGACCCAGATGAAAGAGAACAACACGAGAAACGGCGAGTGGAGCAGAAACGCGATCACCCACCAGTAGGGCAATTCGCCCACCGCCTGCGGATGCCGGATCTTCTCGTAGATGCCGCCGTAGAGGCCGTGTTCCTTCTTCACGAACATGGTCTCTTCGCCGGCATCTTTCATCCCCCGCACCCACAGATAGCCCGCCGGCACGGCGATCACCACCGCAATCAGGGCCGACACCCACCACGGCCAGGGAAAGGTGCGCGGCAGCGGGATGGGCAGTGGGTAGAAGTAGTAGACCACGTAGTTGATGCCGGCGATGGTCATGAAAATCGAGGCTAGCATTCGATAGCGGGTGCATTTCGGGTACGCGGCTGGTCCGATCTTCTGCTCCAAAGCTGCCGGGCCGGCGCTCTTGACGTAGAAATACAGGCAGAGCACAGCCGAGACGATCAGCACGGCAAAGTTGGTCCATGCAATCATCATGTGCCTCCTGTTCCCTGCTCTTTCGACTGTTCGCGAACCCGAAAGGCCACGATGGGTACCATCTGCGCCAGGGCGCGGATATCCTCCTCGGTGTTCTCAATCCGGTAACCCAGGATGCGGGCCAGGTTGCGCAGGGCTCTGGGATGCCGGCGCGCATAGTCCAACAGTTCGCGCTCCGCATCTTCCAGCGACAGGCGCTCCGCGATGGCCGGCATCTTGCGCCGGCCCACCTGAATCGTGACCTGCGGCGTCTTCATGATGTTGCGGAACCAGTCCGATTTCTCGCCGAAGCCGGAGGCGACATAGTACGTATTCGTGACAGGGTCGTGACGCATGACTTCCACGACGGCGTATCGCGGCAGGCCGCTCTTGCGACCGGTGTGGGTCAACAGCAGGAACCGTCCGCCCAGCAGCCAGCCCAATCGCGCACGGTAGAGCCAGATGGGCAGACGCCACACAATTCGCTTCCACCCCTGCGGCGGTTGCACCGTGGACATTTACCCAATACTCCCAATGCCCCCTACCGACTTTCCGGCACCGCCGGCTTGATCTTCCGCATGAGCCACAGCACGATCAGGGTTAGCACGAAGGGGTCGCCGATGGCCGCACTGAGGTCAAGCCACCCCGGGAAGTTGAAGATCGGCATGATCCACTTCCATTCAATGAGCCCAACCACGACCATGATGATGACGCCGGCGGCAATGTCGCCCCCCATGCCGTAGGGGCGCCGGCTGTTGACCACCGCCGGGGCCAGCCATCCGGTCAACACACCAACGATCGCCAGAATAATGGCCAAAACAGCGAGTCCCATGATCACTCCTCCTTGAGATTGAACTTTTCCTTGATCTGCGCCAGCACGCGATCACGATCGAACCAGTTGGGTCCAAGAAGACACTGGAGCATCAAGCCATCCAGCACGGCGATGTACATCGAGGTGGTGGCCGCCGGGTCAGGATCGCCTAGCTCTTCGAACAAGGGGGTGAGAATGACCTTGAATTCGTCGTAGTAGTCTCTGAAGTCGTGGGCGATGATGCCGGCCACCTCCTGGGTCGCCATGATCTGGAGCATGACAAAAACCAGTTCGGTGTTCTTGGCAAACAGGTCAATGGACGCTTCAGCGATGTCCATCAGCTTATTTGCCGCAGAACGTGCCTGGTCCGCGGCAATGGCATATAGCGGCTGGACCAGCATTTCGAACTGGCTCATGAAAGCCGCCTCGAAGAGAGCTTCCTTGGAGTCGAAGTACCAGTAGACGGTGCCCTGGCTGACGCCGGCCCGCCCCGCAATCTCCGACACCTTCGTGTCATGAAACCCCTTCTCGGCAAACAACTGGATGGCCGCCGCCAGGATTTGCGCCTGTCGCTCCTCCCGGATTCTTTGTGTCTCCTCAGGCGCTCGAGGTGACATCAGGGTGCCTCATCTTTCTCTCGTTCAACGGTCATTGACTGACTGGTTAGTCAGTCAACATTGTAGCAAAATAGATTTCGTTTGTCAAGATGGTGTGACTCCAGTTTTTGTGGATGGCGGCGTAGTCAGGAGGGGGAATGGCGCCGGCGTGTCGGGGCATGCGTCGGGCTGGTTGTCGCCAGGGTTGATCTCAGGAAGTCTAGAATGGCCTGCCCGCGTGCGGTGAACGCCCGGGTCCGCACTGTCTCATGTGTGGCACCTTCCAGCAGCCACAAGGTCTTGGGCATGCTCGCCGCGTTGTATAGTTGCTCTGACTGAGACGGCGGGATGTACTGGTCAGCAGTACCGTGGATTAACAGGAGAGGGCGAGGGCCGATTTTGCTCACCACGTCCAGGGGGCAGGTGTCCGATGTTGGGAACCCCTTCCACAAGCTCGCCAGCCGCAACGTGACGTCCAGCACAACGGAAGGTACCCCCTGCGGGCGATTGCCGGCCCACAACTGGGGCGTGCAGGAGAATGGCGCTACTGCGACGACGGCGTCGATCAGCGGATTCCGCGCGGCACTGAGAATGGCGCTGGCCCCGCCGATGGAGTAGCCGATAACGCCGATACGGCGTATCCCTTTCACCTCGCTCAAGAAGCGCACGGCTGAATCGATGTCCTGGCTTTCGCCATATCCGTAGGTCAGACCAACTCCACGATGGTCGCTTTGGCCGTGGTCGCGGTAGCTAAACAGGAGGACGTTATAGCCGGCATGGTGCAACCACGGTGCCAGCACTAGTCCAGAGCGCTGATCGGAGCCGGAGCCGTGGGCGTAGACGATGGCCGGCGCATCTGGGTCCTCGGCGGGGATGAACCAGCCACGCAGGGTGAATCCATCGGCAGTGGGGAAGGCCACATCCTCGAAGGCCAGCCCGAGTTCGCTGGCCGGATCGGTGCCCTTCGTCCAGGGCGTTCCGCGCGTCATAAAAGCTTCAGCGGCCAATGGGAGCCCCACAAGCAGGATGCCGGCAGTGACAGCGAGGCCGATGAGGGAGAGGGAAATTTTCAGGATCATTGGACGGCTCACACCGCCTTACACGCCGGCGCGAGCCGCACCAGGAAGGGGACACAATTTCTCATGAACGATACTCTACAACGAATGTGGGCATTTTACAGCGGGGAAGTATGCCACAGTTTGCCGCGTTGGTCAAATGCAACATATCTGCAGCCCACCCCCTACACCTGCCGGCGTTTCCACCCGCCCCGCTGGAACCAGTACGCCATCAGCAGGCCGTTGGCCATGTTGGCCACGGCGATGCCCCACCAGATTCCATCGGCGCCCAGAGAAGTGCGGGTCAGCAGGTAGGCCAGGGG
>CAYYSH010000210.1:0-5507 GCA_964474265.1 uncultured Anaerolineales bacterium | reverse complement strand
TCGTTCTCGACCTCGGCCAGGCCGGCGTCGATCTCCGCCTGGCTCGTGGGCAGGTTCGACCCGGGAACGATGTTCAATTCGTCGTCGAAGCTGATCCATCCGCGCTTGACCAGCGCGTTAAGCTCGTCGATCCCGGTTCGATAGTTGTTAAGGAATGTCTCACTCACACCCACAGTGCGAGGATTATCCAGGCGCAACTCCAATGTCCCGTCATCCAGCCGAACCAGGTAGGCCCCAATGGTGTGGCACAGCGCGATGAGTCTGGACATTTCGCTGTCTGTGACCACATCGACATCGTTATCCAGGCCGAACTGGGATCGAATCTCATCGGCAGTTAGCGACGGGTTATATTTGTCCGTAGAAGGTACCGGGGCCGGCGGCGCGGCCAGCGCCAGGATGGGTGAAAGAGTGAGAACCTGTGCTAGAAGCAGCACAACAACCACCAGACTGGACAGGTATTTCTTCCTGGGCAGGTACTTCATTGTAAAATCCTCCCTTTATGATCCGTTCAACGACATGTCTCTCAACAACCCATTCAACAACCGATAACCATCAACCGTTGTGATCTGACAGCCCCGTCGCGCGATTGAGATGCGGACGGTTGGCCCACGTCTCCACCTCCCTTCCGGTTAGACAATCCCACAATCAACAACTGACCTGTGGGTCTGTTCGCTCGGTCTGTCACAACGGAGGAGGCCTTGGGCTGCTGATATGATAGCCGGCACATGAATGTTCTTACGTTTAGGCTGCGGTGAGTGGCCGGCCACGTCTTTGAGGGTAGAAAAAAGAGGGAGCCGGTCAGCGCGCCGGCTCCCTTCGACTACCTGCTTACCTGGGGGTGTCTAGTAGTAGAATCGTGCCCGGTACCAATGCCGGCTATAGTATGGTCGGTAGTAGAAATTGTGGTGCCCGAACCCATGGCTGAAAACGCTGCGATGGATAAAACCGAAGCCTCCAAACCTGAAATGGCGGTTGAAGAAACTTCCATGCCTCCCAAAGAGGAATCCGAAGCGGTGGGAGAATCGGCCATGGCCGAAACGTGCACCGAAGCTTGAATGGAAACTCCCGAACCTGAATGGGATGTGGTGGCCGCCCGTGCGGAAACCGAAGCCAAATCCACCACGGAAGCGAGCCGGTTCTACACTGTCCAGCGCAGCGAGTTCCTCGCCGGCCAGCTTCTCGTCGATTTGCTGTAGCCCTTGCTCGATCTCCGCCTCGTCCTGTGGGACGTTGGCGGTAAAGTGCATGTTGAACTCGTTGTCGAATGTCACCCAACCCATTCGCACGAGTTCGTTTAACCCTTCCAGACCCAATTGATACTCGCTGACGAAACGCTGGTCTACCCCGACATAGCCGAGGTCTGGCGGCTTCAGGCTTAGTGTCCCGTCTTCATTCAGCTCCAGATACTCGGCCATCCGGTGGCACACTTGAAGGAGCCAGTCCATTTCGCTGTCTGTCAGTGTAAAAAGCTCGACGTTGCCCGAGAGTCCGAGTTCAGACTTGAGTTCGCCGGCGGTGAGACTCTCGTCTTGCGACTTCGCCTCCGGGGCTGCCAGAGCCACAATGGCTGAAACGCTAAAGAGCTGAGTCAGAACCAGCAGTACAACAATCCATTTCCTAAAGTTTATCACCGCGATACCTCCATCATCATTGATGTGAATCCAATCCTTTCAACAGTCCAGAGTCAGTACATCACAAAACTTGCTCCCGCTGGATCGCCGGATCCCGCGGTTGTGCTCTGTTGAGTGTGTGTACAGCGGTGGGAAGACCCCACCGGACAGGTTTAGCTGTTACACGATAAGAACCTCCTTTTACACATCCGACCTTGGTTGGTGTTTTTGATTTGGATGAAAGCTAGCAGAGATAAATCTCGGACCACGTGCTTGCCGGCAGCGTTGGTATGTCTGGCTGATCGCTCATGCCGTTGGTGTTGCCATGTGGCCGGGCTTTACCGCTTGGCTCGAAAGCGTGCATGGCCTCGCGGATTGCAATCGCGCCTATCCAGGTCGTTGCTCGTCCTCCGTTATCGAACTTGCCCACTTGCTTCTGGACAGCCCTCTCTGCTCGTCGTGTGATGGCCTCAATCAGACAGCGTATCTGGTTGTCTGAGAGGCCGTGCAGTATCCCCCGACGCCGGCGCGCATATATCAGGACAGCTCGCATGATGTGTTCGCGCAGATGCTCCTTCGACCAGCCGGCGATCTCTGCTGTGGCCGGCTGGCGTGCGCTCAAAACGTCCATTCGATGACACATGTCCATTTCACCTTGCTGATTCGTTTGTCCGTATCTGTTGCCGGCGGATCCCGGAGATGCGCAGGGGGGTCCACATCCCCGGAATCCGCCTATCGCAGGTGCTAAGCACATTATGCCCGCAAAGTCATCGGATGTCTATCGGTGACAGCGACCAGTAATGTGTCAAAGGGTCGGGGAATTCCCCTAAGTTGTGCAAGGGGATGGGGGTCTGGGCAGTGAGGTGATACCGTGGGCGGTTCAAACCTACATGACGAGGAGGCCCTTGCGGAGAGCGTAGCGCACCAGATCAGCCTGGGCGCGAATACCCAGTTTCTCTTTGATGTTCGCCTTGTGGGTCTCAACGGTCTTGACGCTGATCACCAGCTCCTCAGCGATTTCCTGGTTCTTGTAGCCTCGCGCAATCAGGCTGAGGACTTCTAGCTCGCGCGGTGTCAGGGGAATTTCTGGTTCGTTGGACGTGTCACTGTCTGGCGCGGCATCCAGGTAGTCGTTGATGAACGACCGGGTCAGGGAGGGGGGAATGAAGGCTTCGCCCCGATGTACGGCCCGGATCGCTACCAACAACTCGTCTTCAGCGCCGCGCTTCAGCACGTAGCCAGATGCGCCGGCCTTCAACACACCGCGCACCACGCTCTCGTCCTCATGCATGGTCAGGGCAATGATCTTGACATTGGGAGTCATGCTTTTGATTTTCTGTGTCGCCTGTACGCCATCCAGGCCGGCCATCGAGATGTCCATCAGGACGATGTCGGGCTCCAGTTCTGCCGCGCTGCGTACCGCCTCGATGCCTGAGGCCGCCTGGCCCACGACCTGGATGTCGGGCTGCGTGCCCAGGAGGGCCTTCAGGCCGGCCCGCATCAACGCATGATCATCCACAATCAGCACCCGAATGCTCACCTTTGAACCTCCCCAATCCTCACGAGTGGTGCTTCAACGCGAATTGTCGTCCCCCGCCCCGGTGCCGAGTCGATGGTCAGTCTGCCATCGATGAGCATTGTACGTTCTTGCATGCCCAGCAACCCGAGCCCACGTATCACATTCGACCGTAAAACTGCATCGGCGTCGAACCCCTGACCATTGTCAGAGACTGTTGCGATGACTCTGTCGCCCAGGTTTGCAAGTGACACGGCAACTCGACTGGCGTTGGCGTGCTTTATCACATTGTTCAGCGCCTCCTGGGCAATGCGGTACAATGTGATCTCCACCTGCGATGGCAGCCGGCAACACCCGTCGGAGCCATCTCCGTCGAATCCCTCGACTGTAAAACGGACGTCTACGTTGAATTGACGCTGAAGCTGACGAACTTGCTGGCGCACAGCCGCCACCAATCCCATTTGATCGAGCGTGCTGGGCCGTAGTGCCTGGGCCAGGCGATGTACCCCATCCCGGATCTCACTGACGACTGCCCTGACCTCCACAATCTGCGGTTCAATGGGCAACCCTCGTGCCTGTTCTTCGAGCACGCGCAATAGCATGGCCAGGGATGTGAGGGACTGGCCTGTGTCGTCATGGAGTTCCCGAGAGACGCGCCGGCGCTCGTCCTCTTGCGCGCTGATGATCTTCTCGATGAGCCAGCCGCGCATCTCTTCCCGACGTCGCAATTCGTCCCACAGCCGCGCGTTTTCGATGGCGATGGCCGCCTGGCGGGCAAATGCGGCAATTGTCTGGGCGTCTGCATCGTTGTAAGCACCCACCTGCCGGCTGTCTACGGTCAGGCAGCCGATCACGTGGTCCTTCACAGTCAGTGGGGCACACACCCAGCCGCGTACATAACCGGTCTGGCCGGCAGCCGTGTAACGCGCGTCCGTCTGCGCGTCTTGCAACACCAATGGTTGCCCAGTTCGGGCTACCTCCTGAAAAAACGGATCGTCAATTGGGAGCACAACCTGCATATCGGGTTCAACGTCGGTGACGTGTTGCGAGGCCACTACCTCCAGGCGATTGTACCGAACCAGGAGCACGGCCGCACTGTCGTAGGCAACCACTTTCTTGAGCTCTACCAAAATGCGCCCCAGCGCCTCTTCCAGATCGAGCGTGGCTGTCAAAATGCGGGCCGTCTCTTGCAGTGTCTCCGCTGACTGTCGCGCGCGCTGTTCGGCCTCGTACAGGCGAGCGTTTTCCAGGGCGACGGCCACCTGGGCCGCCAGGCTCTCCAGCAGCGGGATGTCCCGCCTATCAAAAGCGTTGATCTGATCACTCTCCACATCTAAAACGCCCAACGTCTTCTCGCCGATTTTGATCGGCACGGCCAGCTCCGAACGCGTGTCCGACAACGCCTCCAGGTACCGATAGCGAGGTTCCTGATCGACGTCATTCACCAGCAGTGGCCGGCCCTGCTCAGCAACCCAACAGGCGATCCCGATCCCGCACCCCATGCGTTCCCGGTAACCTGCCGGCGATCCGCCGGCCTCGTACCCGCCGGCGCTGGCCCGGATTACCAGGTCATCTCCTTCGATCAGCCCGATGTTGACGTTGTAGTAGCCAAAGGTTTCCTGGACGAGACGTGCCACCTCATTCATGAGCTGGTCCACATTGAGGATGGAGGCAATGCGACGCCCTACTTCGTTTATCAGGCGGAACTGCTGCGCTCGATGCTGCGCCGCATCGTAGAGGCGAGCGTTTTCCAACGCGATGGCCGTCTGATTCGCGATGAGGCCAAGGAGCTTGACCTCGGCATCGGTGAAGTGGCGGACGTCGCAGGTGTTGATGAGCATCGCGCCGATGGGCCGGCCCTCGATGAGCATGGGGGTGCTCAGGGCTGACCGAAGTCCCTGTTGGATGAACATTTCCGGCACGCCAAACCGATGTTCCCGTGCCATGTCGGACACAACGACGGGCGTGCGTTCTGAAACAGCGTAGCCGGCGGCAGTGTCCAGACCAAACTTGATGCGGAACGTCCCGAAGTGTTCAGGGCTCCAACCGTAGCCGGCCTGGAGAACCAACTCCTGGCTTAGCGGATCAGGCAGGAATATGCTGCACCGGTCGGCGTTCAGCACCTCCACTGCAACCTTCGTCGCACATGCCATAATGTCATGGGGTTTCAGACTCGTGAGAAGCTCGTTCGACAGCCACAGGAGCGCCGCCAGTTCATCCCGCCGGCGTCCCCATAGCTCTCGGTAATCTTGAATTGGTCCCAGGTCGTGGTCCATTGCAGCACCTACTGGCAATAAAACAGCCCTCTCCCGCCCAATCTGCGACGATGAGAGAGCTGATCTACGTGGGCAGGACGCCTGTTTGCGCTGTTAATATACCAC
>CAYYSH010000209.1:0-5515 GCA_964474265.1 uncultured Anaerolineales bacterium | reverse complement strand
CAGGAAGTAGCGCAGCTCGAGCCTTGCTTTACCACGTTTGACAGCTTCTTTGTGGATGAGCAAGAGGTCGTTCTTGCTATCACGAACACTACACCAGAGCCTCTCTCTCTCAACCAAATGCTTGTGTTCTGGCCGAATGATCGCGCTGCGATAAGCAGCGTATGGCTGGATGAACAACAGATTGCCGGGCCCTTCGAAAAGTCCCCGGCCGAAATTGCTTTGCCGGCTGATGCCGAGATCACGCTCCAACCTGAGCAATCCTCGAAGCTTCGTTTCATTTTCAACGACGCAGCGCCTCTAGTAGGATATACCATTGTCCTGCGCACTGACGGGTGCGAGTCGGTATTCTCTAATGCTGAGCCACCACTCGAATGTCCAGTGCGCCAGGAAGGTGACTGGCAGGTGGTTGGCAACACAGCCGGCATCGTCCTGCAGAACCTGGGCGAGGTCAACCAACCTATTGAGCGGATTTGGCTCACTTACCCCGCTACCAACGGGGCGCTGATTGACCTGACTCTCAACGCCGAGTCGATAGCAGAGCCATCGAGATTCCCGAAAACGAGCTCGCCGGCATCGATGACAGCCGGCGTAGATCTACTGGCCGGGGTCAGTCTGCCGCCCAACAGCCGGTCCTCGCTGGCCTTTGTTTTCAGCGGTGAAGCTGCTACGCGGCCCTATACTGTCCAGGTAGACTTCCCCAACGAATGCCGTGTGATGGCTGCTACACCGATTGATGACTCGGTGCCCTGTCAGGTGGCCTTGGATGGCAATCCACCATTGCGGGCTGAAGGTAACAAGCTCTTCCTGGCTATTCGTAATACGGGTGATGTACGGGCGGAACTTCGGGCTCTCCAGGTAGACTGGGAGGTTCAGTTCAACGGCGCTCTAACCGATGTTCTCGTCGGCGGCGTGCCTTTTTGGCAGGGTCAACGTACCGAAGGAACTGCTACCGTCTCCCACAATACAGAGAATGCTGTGCCGGGTGTTGAACCGGGAGAGGCGGTCGAGATTGAGCTGACCTTTGAGAACGCAGTTGTGCCAGCTCCCTATGTATTGCGCCTGGACTTTGCTGAGGGTTGCCAGTTGTCCTACGCGACCCAACCTGATCTGGCGTTGCCAACACCTGTCGAATTCACGGGTATCATAAGCCAGTTGCCGGCTAATGCGTTCGACGGTGTGTGGCAAATTACTTTGCCGGGTGATCAGGTGCTTGCAGTACAGGTCACGCCACAGACAGTAATTATACCTTCAGGGCTCACCCCACGAGTGGGGGATATGGTTGCTATCCGAGCCTTGCCAACCGGCCCCGATCAGTATCTGGCGACTCAAATCCGCGTCTTTGCAAAGCCTGTTGAGCCGGTCCAATTCTCCGGGATTATCGAAGAGGTCGATCCTCAGCCAACTCCGGAGTACATCGTCGTTCAGGGCGTGTGGGTGGACGTTGCCCCCGATACAGACGTTCAGGGCGACTTGATTGCCGGCTGGTTCGCTGAGGTGGAGGGCGACCGACGGGGTGATGGAACCGTCCTGGCTCGAAGCATTCGCACCACGCAGCCGACTTCCAATGCCCGGCGTGTGGACTTCGAAGGTGTGGTAGATGACTGGCGGCCGATATCTGATGTTGAAGCCCTCTGGGTTGTCAGCGGGATGCGCGTGGTTGACAATCGGGATACGACGATTCGTCATTTCATAGATTGGGGTGAACAACCGAAAACCGGCACTGAGGTTCGGGTGGCCGGCGAAATGGTCCGAGCCGGCACCGTAAACGCCCTTGAGCTGTGGTACGGCCCCGGTGAAGAGGTTCAGGAGTTCGATGGCGTTATCCGTCAACTTCCCGATGACCCCCAACTCCTTGGGGTTTGGACGATTGAAGCCAGCGCAATTGGTACATGCAACCTGGCACTGGACCCAACAGCCGAGGCATGTAAACGGGTGCTGGTAACAGATTCGACATTCCTGGACATTAGTGAGGCCAGTCCTGCCATAGGTGCCCCGGTTCGCGTTCGTGCCCGGCTTAATAATGATGGCAATCTGGAAGCCTTGTGGATTAGGATAATGGTCGAAGATTAGGCTAGATATCGTACATCCCTGCCCCAATGCGTTTCTTCCACACGTACCCACTAACTATCATCGTGGCCGGCACTGCACTGAGCTTCGGCTGGATGGCAGTGTCGTCTGCGTTATCCCCTGTATCCTCGTACCTGGCATGGGGCTCGATTGCAAACCTTTCTAACTCAGACAACCCGTCTGACGCTGCTGTCATCGCTGTTTCGGGTGACACCATCCATGTCGTGTGGGTGGAAACGGTCGCTGGTCAGCCCCAAATCTACTACGTCTACAAGGTCGGCGACGGTAGCTGGAGTGAGCCAACACGGCTGGAAGCCGGCACGCAGCCCGACCTTGCCGTTGGGCCGGATGGCACGGTCGATCTCGTTTGGCTCGATGAGAACGAGTCTGGCGCCGGCTTCAAGGCAAGCTTTGTTCGATACCGACGCTGGAGCCCTACCCTCAATACGTGGCTGGATGCCGCAAACGTTGCTGTCGGTGGTTTGGGTACACTTCAGTCCCCCGCACTGGTAGTCGGCTCAGGTGGTGTTACGCATGTTGTGTGGGTTGACTCGGTCGGAGGAACGCCCAGGATTCGGTATCGTCACCGCTCAGCATTGGGGTGGAGTTCTCCGGAGAATGTGGCCTCTGGGGTTAATCCTGCTATCAATGTGGATCCTGCCGGCAGGCTCCATGTTGTTTGGGTGGGTCTTTCGCTTCTCAGCAAGAGTCACGACATCTACTATCGTTGGAGGGACCCAAATGGCAGGTGGTCACTCACGTACGTGCTGTCCAACAACGATGCAACCGATTCACTGGAGCCGGCCGCTGCCATCGATCAGGATGGCGTCTTGCATGTTGCTTGGCAAGAGCCCGCTGGTGATAACACTTCGACTATCTTGTATCGCTCGGGGCACGAGGCGAGTTGGCCCTCCGGGCCTGAACTCGCGGCCGCATTAACAGGTCGTGCAGAAGCGCCGGCCATCATCGTGGATGGGCACCGGGTCGTCCATCTGGTGTTTGCCGGTCCGAATGGCATCCAGCACCGCGTACGCGAGCCCGCGACTCGCACCTGGTACACTGGCGAAGCCGTTGCCGTCGATCAGCCGGCGGCCACCGCGCCACACCTGACCATCGGCGTAGGTGATACCTTGCACGCTGTGTGGGCCGCGCTCGGTTTGGAGGGTTGGACAGACATCTACTATCGATCCACAGCACCGGATGTGACTTTGACAGAGACGCCGGCCTACACGCCGACGAGAACGGCGACAACGACACCGACGGTGACATTGATCGCGACGGGGACACCCACCGTCACGCTGACACCGCCGGCTACCCGGACGTCCACCCCGACCCAAACCGCAGCGCCGGCGTTGACGCCCACTGCCACGGGGACATTATCGCCCGAACCAACCACGACATCACCGTTCACAGCTTATCTGCCATTGGTCTTGCATGGCCCTGCAAACATACAGACAGGTCTAGAAAGCAATTCTGCATCTCGGAGACAAAAGGCGGCCTCTCGTTCTAGCAACTGTTTGGATAGAGTGTTTTGCCTTTGTGATGTGAATCGAGTAGAATGTAGTGCGCTGCCAACCAGGAAACCAAGCGCGCAATTGGGTTCCTTCCACCTGCCAAGTCGTTCGAGTGGCTCGGAGACCTGGCATCGGTGTATAAGCCGAGGAGCTTATGCCACACGGACATCTCTCTAGAAACAGGCATCTGCATCTGATCGCAGCACTCGTGTGCCTGGCTTTCGTGTCCCAGGCCGCTTCAGGCCCTGTTGTGTCTGCTGAACCTGGTGCAGCCCCTTCAGCCCAAACTCCACGGGTGTGGTCCGAGCCGGTTATGATTTCAGACCAGCTTGCAGACTCGGACTATCCCGACATTGCAGTGTGCGCGGATGGAACCGTGTACGTCGTCTGGGAGGAGGATCGGGGACAGCAGGGGCACCAGATATGGTACCGCGTTTTCCATCCTGCAGAAGGATGGAGTCAGGCGAGTCCGATTCTGCCCGGTCTGAATGCCAGCGGCGAGACCCCTGCTATTGCAGTCAGCGCTGATTGCACGGCACATCTCGTCTGGAGTAAGCCCTGGTCTGGCTACAGTGATATCTTCTACACGTTCAATCAGGGGGGTGGTTTTGAGGTTAAGGAGAATGTATCTAAGACCTCCTATTCTCAGCAAGGCTCCTTCCAGCCGGACATTGCTATTGACTCCACGGGTGTACCGCACGTCGTATGGGTTGCGATGGGTTCTGGTGAAGGGCCGTCGGTTTACGTAGGTCATCCAGAGCCAGGATACCCAGGTTGGTGGGGCAAGGACGTTCTTGAAGGGACCTATGGACAGGTTCAGGCTCCGGCGCTTGCGGTCGATCGGTCCGATCGGCTTCACATTGCATGGATGCGGCAGGAAGGTTTCAGGCTCGACATCATGTACAAGCGGCCCGAGGACTGGCAATCGGTCATTGTTGAGAACATTTCGGACTCTTCCAATCCGTCGCGGTTGCCCGATATCGCCATCGGCGGCAACAAGGTCATAGTGGCGTGGCAGGAAACCATCGAAGGTGATGATGAAGTACTCGTCACGTCGCGCCGGCTTGAGAACGGCGCCGGCTTCACGCCCACCACCAATCTCTCGGGTACATATGCCAGTTCTCGGGCGCCGGCCCTGGCTGCAGACAGCACTGGCAGATTCTTTGTGGCATGGGACGAAGACGATCCGACAAACGCCATTTTGACCCGATCCTGGGGCGGCGCTGGACAGTGGGACATTACGAGTAACATCTCCAACATCGGGATCAGCGTAAAGCATCCAGCGGTGACCGCATCCTCACAGGGGAGTCACGTTTATGCTGTCTGGGCGCAGAAGGATGGCCCGGAGGACACCTGGGACATCTATTTCAGCGAGACAGAGGTCACTATTTACCGGTCTTATCTTACCCTGCTTGCCAAAATGTATGAACCGTAAGCCGGTGCTTGTTCCACCGCTAAAAAAGCCGCCGGCATGCTCGCCAGCGGCTTTTCTGTACGCGTAAAGGCGTTGACCTGGCAGTTACACGGTGAACGACTCTACCCAGATATCACGACCGGGACCTCACAGCGATTCTGAGGCGGGTAGTTCCCGGTGATGTCAACCACTGTGAGCTTGAGGCGGTAGTTGCCAGGCGGGAAACCGCTCACATCCCAGGTGTCGAGCAGGCCGTTCACCACCTGGTTCTTGTGGATATCACTGATGCTATGCCACGCCTCCGCCGGCTCCCCTTCGCGGTGATACTCGATCTTGTAGAAGTTGAAGTCCGGGGCTGCGGCTGTCCCGAAGATGGACACCTGTCCTGACAGCACTGCGCCAACACGCGGTGAGGTAATCTGGGCGATGCTCGAGCAGGCGGCCATGGGCAACGGGGTGGCGGTAGGCGGTGGTAACGTGGGGCGAGGCCGGCGAGTTGCCGTCGCTGATGGTTCCGGTG
>CAYYSH010000208.1:0-5516 GCA_964474265.1 uncultured Anaerolineales bacterium | reverse complement strand
TCCACGGACAGCATGGGCGTCACGGTAGAACCTGCCAGCACGCCGGTGTGCAATACGGGAGCTGCACAAATCGCACTCCCGGGTGCTCTGGTGACGCTCGACGGATCGGCTTCCACCGGTGCATTGACCTTTACGTGGGACCAGACCGCCGGCCCGGTGACGATCGCAGGGCTGCCCAGTTCGGGTCCGACCTTCAGTTTCACCGCCCCTCCGAAGGCCGACGCTCCCACAACCGAGGATGTCTACACCTTCGAGCTCACGGTGACAGGGCCAGGGGGCTCGGATGCGTGCACGGTGGACGTGACCGTGCCGGAGGACATACTCACCATCACCGATGCGCAGTTCAGGGCAAGTGGCGGCCAGTGGCTCATTGTTGGAACTTCAACCGTTGCCGGACCGCCCGAGGTCCCTGGCGGACCGGGTGGGCCGGGCAACACCATCACTATCTACATCGGGCCTACGACAGGTGGTAACCCGGTCGTGCTTGGCACTGCTGATGTGGATGATCTGGGTGACTGGCGGTTCAGGGTGCGTCGATCGCTCATTGCACCCGACCTGACCCAGACAATCAGCATCAAGTCGAGTGCCGGCGGCAAGCTCGAGGGCTTCCCGGTCACGGTCAAGAACTAGCGATCTGATCAGCCCGCCCGGCGATCACGACCGGGCGGGCTAATACCCACACGCAGGGCAGTGGCTGCTGAGTGAATTCGCGCGTTGAAAGGAGCTGGATACAAGGATGAAAGTAGCAAAGTATTACATGACGGCCCTCGTACTCATTCTATTGTTGGCGTTGAGTGGGGCGGCCGGCGCCCAGGAGCCGCAGATGGTGGCCGCTGGAGGGTGTGTGGCCGGCGCGGGTTACGATCCGGACTGCGATGTAGACCACAACGGCGCGACGAACATCGTGGACCTGCAACTGGTAGCCCACCATTGGGGACAGACCGGGGTTTTCATGAGTGATAACACTCACGATCACCTGGGTCAAACCTGGACCGGCAGTAGCAATCCTCTGAGCATCAATGGCAGCTTCACGACAGCTCCTTTACTGCTGAGCAATAGTTCGAGCACGGGTGACGGCCTGCACGTTGGTCCGGTAGGCGGCGATGGTGTGGTGGTCAGCTCTGCCGGCTTCGATGGTGTGCGTGTCAACACCGCTGCCGGCGGCGATGGCCTGTTTGTGGGCTCTGCGGGCTTCGACGGTGTACACATCGATGATGGTGCCGCCGGCGACTTCGCGGGTTACTTCGGTGGGAATGTCCAGATTGGCAACGGCGGCACATGCACGGGCTGCATTCTCTCCGTGTTGGGCCGAAATGTCGGCCAGACAACCCTGGAGCCGGGCGATGTCGTGACGGTTCGTGGCGTAGCGCCTGCGGAGATGGCCGGCACGCCGGCGATGATGGAGGTGGAACTGGCGACCGTCGCTGGCGCGCCGATTGGGGTGGTAGCCGGCCGGGCAGAGGTGAGCAAACATCCCGCGAGTGGCGGGAAGGCGGAAGGGCGGCTGGTGCCACGGGAGGGGCCGGCGGCCCCTGGGGACTACGTGAACATCGTGGTGTCTGGCGTGGTGCAGGTGAAAGCCAGCGCAGTGGCCGGTTCCATCGAGCCGGGAGCGCGCCTGACCGGCGCTGACGCTGCCGGCCACGTTCGTCCTGTGCGGACCATCGAAGTACAGGGTGTGCCGGTGTCTGAGGGCAGCCCGGTCCTGGGTGTTGCCCTGGAGAAACTGGAAGCTGGACAGGACGGGCTTATCTGGGCGCTGGTTAACCCCAGGTAGACAGGTTCCAGAAGGGATGAGGTGATGACCATGTTGAACAGGCCACAGACGATCCTCTTTGCTGAAAACGACGTGGGCGCGGCGGTACCGCTGATATTGGGCTTGCAGGATCAGGGCTATCGTGTGCTCCACGCCACCAACGGTCATCGGAGTCTACAACTTGCTCAGATCGCGTGCCCTGACCTGGTCCTGCTGGATGTGGCACTGCCGCGTCTGGACGGCTTTGCTGTCTGTCGTGCCCTGCGCCGTGGCTCGACGGTGCCGATCATCATGTTTGCGGATCATGGTCGGGAGAGGGAGCGGGTAAGGGGGCTGGAGCTTGGGGCCGATGGGTATCTGCTTAAGCCTATCAGCTTCCGGGAGTTGTTAGCACGGGTGCGCGCCGTGCTCCGCCGGCGCAATCTGAATCGTGGGACTGTCCCGCTGAGAGACGATCGCATCGTCGTGGGGGATATCGTGTTGGATCGCGCCGCCCGTCAGGTGTGGCGGGCCGGCCGTCTCATCGAGCTGCGCCAGCGGGAGTATGATCTGCTGTCAGCTCTGATGGAGAACGCCGGCAAGGCCGTACCGCGTAGTGAGCTGCTGGACCGCGTGTGGGGTGAGGATTGGGTTGGGAGTACCAGAACGCTGGATGTGCATATCCGATGGCTGCGTGAGAAGCTGGAGCACGACCCTTCTGCGCCGCGCTACATTCAAACGATCCGCGGCTATGGCCACCGCTTCCTCGCGCCCGATAGGGTGCCGGCATCGGCTGCATAGGCGGCTCACGCAGAGGTTGAAAACGGGGCAATGCACTCACAGACACGAGGAGAGGGTAACGGCATGATAGAGTTAAAACGTATCTGGCAACACCGGACCTGGTTAATGATCGTATGTCTGGCTATCGCGATGATCCCGGGTATTGCGTTTGGGTTCAGTGATGGGGGAGGGTTGCCCCTGGACTGGGCGGGCGAGATTGGCCGGCTTTCGGGAGGGCTCTGGCCGTTGCAGTCAGGCCTGGCCCGCCCAGCTCTGGTCGGGCGTTGTCCGGGCCCAAATCCTGCCCTGCCCTGCGCCGACGCCGGCCCCGACCGCCTGGAAGAGCCGGGGGACCTGGTAGTTTTGGACGGCACAGCTTCCACCGGGGATAGCCTCCAGTTTAGCTGGCTGCAGATTGCCGGCCCGGCCGTGACCCTGACCGGAGCGAATACTGCTACCCCGTCCTTTATCTTCCCCAATACGGAGCTGACGCTGACCTTCGAGCTGACGGTGACGGACATCAACAATATTTCCGATGTGGACACCGTGGATGTGATTGCACTGCCCCTCGTTCCGCCCCCATCCTTGAAGACGGTGCCGGTGCCGGAGCCCGACAATCTCATGGATTTTGTCAAGGACAAAGACGCCGCGATCAAGTTGGGCAAGGCCTTCTTCTGGGATATGCAGGCCGGCAGCGATGGCATTCAGGCCTGTGCCAGTTGTCATTTCCACGCTGGAACTGACAATCGGTTCAAAAACCAGCTCAGCCCATCGGGTGCACCGCCGGCCACCGCCGCTACAGAGACCTTCGAGGTGGGTGGCCCGAACTACACCCTGACACCGGATGATTTCCCGTTTCACAAGCTACAGGACCCTTTCAACCGCCATTCAGCCGTTATTCGCGACAGCGATGACGTCGCTTCCTCCCAGGGCATGTTTGCCGCCGACTTTATCGACCTCATATCTGGCTCCGCGGCAGAGTCCTGTGCGGACGTGCAGGACCTGGTATTCCACGTGGGTGGCACGAATGTCCGGCGGGTGGAGCCTCGCAACACGCCATCCGTCATCAATGCAGTGTTTAACCTGCGCAACTTTTGGGATGGCCGGGCCAACTTTGTCTTTAACGGTGTGAACCCGTTTGGCGCGCGAGATCCGAACGCCCGTATCCTGGAGGTGCAACCCGGCGGAGATGTGGTGAGTACCACCGTTCGCATCCAGAAGGCCAGTCTGGCCTCGCAGGCGGTGGGGCCGCCGGCCAGCGGCTTCGAGATGGCGTGTGGTGGCCGGCCTTTTGCCAAGATCGGCAAGAAGATGCTCAGCCTGAGACCCCTGGCCAAACAGGAGGTGCATCCCAACGACAGCGTGCTGGCCGGCATCATCGATCCGTCTGGCAAAGGGCTTGGTACGACCTACGCGGACATGATCAAAGCCGCCTTCTGGGAGAAGTACTGGAATTCGGACAAGCTTGTTGACGCCAACCTCAACGTCGTGGGCGTCGGGACACCTGCCTCCACCGACGAGTACACCGTGATGGAGGCCAACTTCTCGCTGTTTTGGGGCCTGGCGATACAGCTCTACGAGGCCACCCTCGTCTCCGACGATGCTCCCTTCGATCGATTTATGGAGGGTGATGCCACTGCTCTGACCGACGAGCAGAAACACGGCTTTGAGGTTTTCATCAACCAGGGTCAGTGCATCCAGTGCCACTTCGGTGCCGAGTTCACCAAAGCTTCTGTCAGCCATATCCTGGGTCATCCGGGGCAGGCGCAAATTCTGGAACTGATGTTGATGGCGGACAATGAAATCGCGATCTATGACAACGGCTTCTACAACATCGGCGTCAGGCCGACCAGTGACGATCTGGGTGTGGGCGGGACTGATCCGTTCGGCAATCCCCTGTCGTTTACGCGGCTGGCTCAGAACGGTGTGGACGTTGGACCCCCCTTCAACTTCACGCCGCCCATCAACCCGGCGGCGAGAGTGGCTGTGGACGGTGCCTTCAAAGTGCCTGGCCTGCGAAATGTGGAGTTGACTGGCCCCTATTTCCACAACGGTGGTCAGGGCAGTCTGCGTCAGGTGATCGAATTCTACGTGCGGGGTGGGGACTTTCACGAACAGAACATCAACAACCTCGACCCGAGTATCCAGGTTCTCCCACTCAGTGATGCAGATATGGCTGGGTTGGAGGCGTTTTTGAGATCGCTCACTGATGATCGGGTCCGCTTCCAAAAAGCACCTTTTGATCATCCCCAGTTGTTTATCCCCAATGGTCATCCGGGGAATGAAACGTCTGTCACGGACGATGGCACCGGCAAGGCCACTGAGCATTTGCTGGAAATCCCGGCCGTAGGGGCCGAGGGCGGCTCGGAGCTCAAGCCGTACTTTGTCGGATCTGTCAGGGTGACAAAGACGGTTGATAAGCCCGTCGTCCGGCCGGACGATCAGGTGAAGTTCACGATCCAGGTCGAGAATACGGGGAATATCGACCTGAAGAACGTAAGCGTTACCGATCCGCTTTGCACCCTGTCCGGGCCGGCAGGTGATGGGGCGGACATCGGGGTTCTCAACATCGGCGAGACGTGGACTTTCACCTGCTCTCTCGCACTGCCGGAGAGCGTCATCAACACAGTCACGGTCATCGTAGACGACCCGTTCTTCGACCCGGGGGCGAGCAATACCGAGGCTTCGGTGGAGGTGGTGGTGGACACCACCGGGCCAACCAACGCCACGCTGCAGTCTTTCACGGCCGCCGCGTCCGAGGGCGACGTTGTTGTACAGTGGGAGACGGTCACCGAAATCGACAACCTGGGGTTCAACCTGTGGCGCAGCGGCCATCCAGATGCCGGCTTTGAGCGGGTGAACGGCACGCTGATCCCCAGCCAGGCAGCCGGCGCCATCGGCGCAGCCTACGAGTTCGTGGAGCACGATGTGCCGGCCGGCACCTGGTACTACAAACTGGAAACGATCTCCTATGCCGGCGTAACCGACGGCTGGCATGGGC
>CAYYSH010000207.1:0-5522 GCA_964474265.1 uncultured Anaerolineales bacterium | reverse complement strand
AGCTCAGCACTTCCGAGACAACACGAATTGTGTATGGGAACTCTTCTTCATCGGGAATCATTGGACGGAGGGCTGTCTCTGCAAGCGCCCCATGCCCGATCTCCCGACGCTTCGGTCCACGCAAGAACCACGTCTCACCGGTGCTGAAGGGTGGGAAGTTGTAATGGTGGATGTAACGCTTGAACTCTTCAGGGCGCAACGTATCCAGACGTTGCTCCTCGGCGATCGTTCCCAGCGTCGCAATACTCAGCACCTGGGTCTCGCCCCGAGTGAACAGACCCGATCCATGCGCTCTGGGCGACAGCCCGACTTCACATGCGATGGGACGGATATCTTTGGGACCTCGTCCGTCCGGGCGCTGGCCGTGCTCCAGAATGGCTTGCCGTACCTCGGCTTTCACAAGCTCATCGAATGCCGTCTTGATGTCGTCCGGTGCAAATGTATCCTCCGTCGTGTCGATCACCTCGTCTTCGACACCCAGAACTTCGAGCACCTCGTCTCGCAGAGCATCCAATGCCTGGCTGCGCTCCTCCTTGGACGCCGCCTGAGCAAAAACCTCGCGAATCCGACCGCCCAACCGTTCACCGACGGCCTGCTGTGCCTCGTCTTTGCTTTCGACTGGCGGGACCTCTCGCTTCGGCTTGCCCACCTCCTCGGCCATACGGGCCTGAATGGCGATAAGCGGCTGCATAGCCTCATGGCCGAGCTGGATAGCTTCGATCATCTTGTCCTCTGACACCTCGTTGGCCCCACATTCCACCATGAGGATGGCATCCGCCGTGCCGGCCACACGCAGGTCAAGCGTGCTCTCCTTCAGCTCCTCCGCCGTGGGATTGATGACAAACTCGCCGTCGATCAGGCCAACCCGGACAGCGCCCACAGGCTCCGGGAACGGGATGTCTGAGATCATCAAGGCTGCAGATGAGCCAACCAGCGCAGGGATGTCCAGAAAGTTCTGGCCATCAGACGAAAGGGTGGTGACGATGATCTGTGTCTCGTAAGTCCAACCCTTGGGAAAGAGGGGGCGCAATGGGCGGTCAATCAGGCGGTCGATAAGGATGGCTGCCTCAGAGGGCCGGCCTTCGCGGCGGAAGAAGCTGCCTGGAATACGGCCGGCGGCATAGAGTCGTTCCTCAAGATCGACCGAGAGCGGAACAAAGCCGATGCCTTCGCGCGGCTCCTTAGAGGCTGTGGCCGTTGCCAGGACAACCGTGTCACCAACCCTCACGGTGACAGCACCGCCGGCCTGGCCGGCCAGCTTGCCGGTCTCAAAGGTGAATTCCTTACCGGCAACAGTCGTGCTATAACGATGTGCCTGTAGATGGGGCAATACAGTCCCGGTGGGACGCTCGTCGCCCAGGTCGAGTTCCGAACCTTCGTCTGACCCGTTTGACGGGGTAGTCAAAGGGTTCTCGATAGTAGTTTCCATAAACGTTATGAACCTCCAAACATGATATTAAAGCAATCACATGCCAGTCGAGCACACGACATGGTGTTTGACATGATGACTGCCACCTGACGTCAGCCGTAGAGCTGGTTTGTGTTTGGAGGTCAGGGACTGGAAGCTGAATCCCACGCCTTCGGCTAGAAAGACCGCACGTGGGTGAGACCCAATCTCCAATTCCTGCACCTCCAAACGAAGCCGCTTGCCGGCTGACAATTCCGAACGATACTACCTGGTGGAAGATCGCCTGGCCGAAACACAAAAATCGGGCCGGCGTGCTCCCCCCTGGGCCGTACTACAGCTCAGGGTTAGCCACGTAGACCCAGTCGCTTGATTACGTCTCGATAGCGCTCAGGCGCTGTCCGATTCAGGTAGTTGAGTTGCCGGCGCCGCTGACCGACGAGCTTCAACAAACCACGCCGCGAATGATGATCATGCTTATGCACTCGCAGGTGGTCAATCAAATCGTTGATTCGCTCGGTCAGGAGCGCAATCTGCACCTCAGGCGATCCTGTGTCAGTCGGATGCCTTTTGAAACTCTCTATGATTGCTTCTTTTTCTTCCCTATTCAGTGACACCTGTCTACTCTCCTCCAAACGGGCATCTTTGTCCGTTCTTTGCTCGATTGGCATGCAAAATTATACCACACCTGAGTCATTGCGCAAAACAGTCAATGCGAGCCCGATTTACAACTCGATCGGGCTGCTCAAGAGCGCGACAAGGAGTTGAACTGCATGCTGGACATCGTTGTAATCCACCATCTGGGATGGGGTGTGCAAATAGCGCGCAGGGATTGACACAGCGCCTGTTGGCACACCTTCGCGGGTCACCTGCATTGCCCTGGCATCTGTTGACCCGAACTCTAGCACTTCTAACTGATACGGGATGTTGTGCTGCCTGGCTGTTTCGATAAGCAACTGCTTGACACCAGGATGGGCCAGCATCTGCCGGTCCTTGACTTTGATGGCCGGCCCCTTGCCGAGCGCAACAGCCATCGGGTGTGCCTCGGGCGTGTCCCCAGTCGTTGTCACATCAATCGCCAGCGCGATATCCGGCGCGATGCCAAATGCCGAGGTTGTTGCGCCCCGGACGCCGACCTCTTCTTGCACCGTAAACACAGCATACACCGCATGCGGCGTCTCTCTCAACTCTCTAAGCACCTGGATCAACACCGCGCAGCCAATCCGATCGTCGAAATTATGCGCAATCAGCCGGCCACCCAGGTCACTGAACTGGTGACGAAAAGCAGCGGCGTCACCAACAGAGACTGGCACCTCCTCTTTGCTGCTGGCTCCCACATCCAGAAATACCTGGTCAACGCTCGGCTTTGAGTTCGGCAGAGGCCTGCCCTCCACGCCGAACGTTCCCTCGACACCATTGGCGAACACCACCCTGGCACCCACCAGCGTCATCGTCAAGACACCGCCAATCGGGGCAAAGCGCAGGAACCCGTCATCGTCTACATGCGTGACGATCACGCCAATCTCATCCATGTGGGCCGCGAGCATGACCCGCTTTCCGTTCTCGCCGGCGGGCCGCCGAACAGCAATCAGATTGCCCAGTGCATCGATGCGATACTCGTCAACGATATCCTCAATCTCCTCAACAATGGCTTCCCGAATTTGCTCCTCATGGCCGCTGGGCCCGTAAATCTGGCATAGTTTCTGAATGAGCGCTTTCACCTTGGTCGTTTCTCCTCCATGTCTGACCACACATCAGGCAATCGTTTTAGGGCATGGGTCATGAGCTGGATCGTATGAGTGAAATCTTCTGGGCTGAGTAGGGCCGCCGGCGAGTGAATATATCGGCACGGCACCGAGACGACAGCCGATGGAATACCCTCACGTGCCAGGTGAATGCGGCCGGCATCGGTTCCACCCCCAAGAGCACGCCGGAACTGGTACGGAATACCGTTTGCCTCAGCCGTTTCAACCAGCAAGCGGATGAGCCGCCGATCCGGGATCACCGAGCGATCCATGAAGGTGATGGCCGGCCCCTTCCCGACCTCGGTGGTCGGGCTGGTGTCCTTATCCTTCGGCAGATCATCAGCAATCGTGCCTTCTAGCACAAACGCCACATCCGGGTTGATGTCATAGGCAGCGACGCGTGCCCCCCGCAAACCGAGTTCCTCCTGCACAGTAAAGGCAGCGTAGAGCTCGAACGGGTAGTCTTCCTTGAGGATCTCTGCCAGCACCGCACAGCCGGCCCGATCGTCAAACGCTTTACCCTTCACAAGGTCGCCAATGTGACTGAAGTGTGTGTCAAAATAGGCCCAGTCACCGGCTTTCACGCTTTTCTTCGCATCCTCCTGCCCCCGAGCACCAATATCGATCACCAGATCCTCGATCTTTGGCACCGAGTTGATCTCAGCGTAATCCGTCAGGTGAATGGGCTTGATCCCGATGACGCCCGGTACGCCGTCTTCACCGACGCGCACCGTCTTGGAAAGCACGATCCGCGCATCGATACCCCCGACGCTGCGAAACTTCAGTAGCCCATCACTGCCGATGCCCACCACCATGAAGCCGACCTCATCCATGTGGGCAGCCACCATGACACGCAGGCCGGCGGAGCCGCTGGCCGGCCGCTTTCTGGCGATGAGATTCCCCAGGCTGTCCACTCGAATCTCATCCACGTGGTCCTGAATCGCCTCGCGGATGATCTTCCGCACAGCCGCTTCATTCCCGGAAACCCCTGGGGCATCAGATAACGCCTGCAATAATTCGAGAGAGTCCATATTCTCCTCGCGTGATCGAGTGCGTTGCTGTCGCTGCTCTACTCCAGCCTCAACACATCCAGAAATTGCTCATCCAGCTCGCTGATGAATAGCGCCAGCAGCCGCCCGGCCCGCTCGATGTCCTTCGTGGCCAACATCTCCACCGAAGTATGCATATTCCGCAGTGGAATGCCAAGGAGCGCTGTCGGTATGCCGGCCCGGGTAATCTGCATCGCCCACGCGTCCGTGCCCGTCGACCCAGGAACGGGTTCAATCTGATGCGGGATCTCGTGATTCTTCGCCACAGCCACCAGCCTATCGAACAGCTTCGGGTGAATATTGGGGCCGAAGGCAATGCTGCATCCTTTGTCAAGATCGAGAGCCTCCTCGTCCTTCACGCCTGGCTGCCTGGCAAAGGTTACATCCAAAGCAATCCCCACATCCGGATTCACGTGGTAGGTGCTGGTGATCGCCCCTCTCATCCCCACTTCTTCCTGGACTGTCGCGACGGCATAGACATCCCAGGCATGACGCAGGCCTTGCAGATAGTCCATGGCGGCAATGATTGCCGCCACCGATGCCCGGTCGTCCATGGCTTTGCCGGCCACGCAGCCGTTCTTCAGCTCAATCAACTCTCGATTGATTGTGATCAGATCACCCACCGAGACCAGTTCAGCCAGTTGATCGTCGGGGATGCCGACATCGATGAACAGCTTGTGGACCGGGACGATCTTCTTGCGCTCCTCCGGAGACAGAACGTGGGGGGGCCGGCTCGCGATGATGCCCGGCAGCGGCTCACGCCCGTGAACAACGACCTCCTGACCGGGCAGAACCCGTGGGTCGAGTCCGCCGACCGTCGAAAATCGCAGAAAGCCTTTATCAAGCTTGGTGACGATGAGACCGATTTCATCCATGTGGCCGGCCAGCATGATGCGCCCGGGAGGCGGATCCAGGCCGCGCTTGACGGCAATGACATTCCCCATCACATCCTGGCGCACACTGTCGCTCAACGGCGTCAACAGATCGACCACCTGGTTACGGACCGCGTCCTCGTAGCCCGAAACGCCGGCTGCTTCTGTCAACTGCTTGAGTATCTGCTTAACGTCTATCATGGTTCACTCGTGCAACGATTATAAACCGCGCCTGTTTCCTGGTCAAGGAGTTGCTGACGGTACAACCGTGATCGGGGGCTTCGTTGGTCGGACACGCGTCTTCGTCGGAACAGGCGTGGGCGGTACCTCCGTTGGCGCAACAGCCTTGGGCGTCGCGGTGGGTGCCGGCGTATCCGTCGGAGGCGGAAGCGGGGTTGGGGTTAGCGTCGGCGGCGCCGGCGTCGGGCTGGGAGGCACCGGTGTGCTGGTC
>CAYYSH010000206.1:0-5558 GCA_964474265.1 uncultured Anaerolineales bacterium | reverse complement strand
TCTCTTCATATCTGAGTACGTGGAGGGAAGTTCTCTGAACAAGGCCATCGAGATCTACAATGGCACCGGAGCCGCAGTGAATCTCGGGGCCAGTGGTTACCAGGTTCAGATCTTTTTCAATGGCAATTCCACCCCAGGGCGAACCATCAACCTCTCTGGGACGCTTGCCGATGGCGATGTTTTCGTCCTGGCTCACCCTTCTGCAGATTCCGCCATCCTGAACGTGGCGGACCAGACTTCGAGTGACGTTCTCTTCAATGGCGATGACGCGGTCGTGCTTCGCAAGGGTGGCAAGGACGACGCCGGCAGCACACCCACGCCAGACGAACTCGAGACCAAGCTCACCAAGCTGGCGGCTGCCATCCAGGTGGAGCTTGAGCTGCCCGAGATCATGGTGGTGCAGGAAGTGGAGAACACGGCCATCTTGCAGGAGCTTGGTGACCGGGTGAACGCAGCGGCCGGCACGGACTACAGGGCTGTCTCCTTCGAGTCAAGCGACGCGCGGGGCATCGAGGTCGGGTTCCTGTGGGACGCCAACCGGGTGAGTCTGGTCAATGCGTTCCAGCTCACTGACGCGATTGTGCCGGGTGTGTCAGACGCTTTCGGTGCTACCAGCCCCAGCCCCGGCCGTGAGCCGCTGGTCGGCGTGTTCGACATCGATGGCCGGCAGCTTACCATCGTCGGCAATCACTTCAAGAGCAAGGGCGGCGACGACCCGCTGTTCGGCGTCAACTGGCCACCAAACCGGATCACCGAGGTGCAGCGTAAGGCCCAGGCCCGCGTGGTCCGCGATTTCGTCAACTCCATCCTGGATGAGGATCCGGATGCGCTGGTGATGGTGGCCGGCGATCTGAACGACTTCCCGTTCAGCGAACCCGGTGAAGGGCCGGACAACCCGATTGCCATCCTGGAGGGTGGTGCCGGCGAGGTCCCGCTCACGAATCTGGTCAACCTGGAGAAGGACGCAGAGCGGTTCACCTTCGTGTTCGACGGCAACAGCCAGGTGCTGGACCACATGCTGGTCAGCCCGGCGCTGCTCGACCTGTTCGTGGGGGTGGACATTTTGCACTTCGATGCCGGCTTCCCCAACGCGCTGGGTGATGAGGCCGGCACGCCCCTCCGCGCGTCCGACCACGACCCGCTGGAGGGCCGCTTCCGATTCCGGTAAGTATGCCATTGACGGATCCACCTGCGAGCGTGCGCAGTCGTGCGCTCGCAGGTGGCGACCTGAAAATATTATTGTCGGACGTTTTGCGACAGCTTGATGCGAAGGAGGTGAGGAGCAGGCGAAGACCCATACTTTGGGGAGATAGTTTTTTCACAGGCGGGAGGAGATCTGAAAACTCGAGTGCCCAATCTTTGGAAGGGAGGATGGTGACGATGAAATACGTCCATGTTGCTCGAGTCATAGGCATTCTTGTCGTGTTGGGACTGATGGTGACCGTTGCCTCGGCGCAAGGTCCAATCCAACTGCCCAAGAAGCCTAAACCCAATGTCTTGCAGTGGCGCTCCGGGATTGTAGAGGAAGCGGTTTTCTTCACTCCTCGGGAGCATTTTCGCCCCGGAGCCAAGCAGTCCCCAGGTCACAATATCCTGGTCAACCAAGACTTTAACTTCCGGCCTCAGAACGAGACGTCGATCGCGATTGACCCCAACAACCCCAAGCACATTGTCACCGGCTACAACGACTACCGGGCCGGCTGGCCTATCGGCGGTGGCTTCTCAACGTCTTTTGACGGTGGCAAGACGTGGCACGATGGCCTGGTGACGTTTCCGGCCCTGGTCACGGACGAGGGCATTGTAGAGCCACCCGTTGGCACCGGCGATCCGGCGGTCGTGATTGACAACTACGGGAATGCGTATCACAGCAGCCTTGCTTTCAGTGCCACCTGGTGCGAGAACGGGGTCTTCGTCTATGCCTCGCAGGATGGCGGTGTGAGCTGGTGGCGTCCAGTTGTTGCCACCGGTCGCGGCGTCGTGGACTATTGGTCATCCGCCGTCGACTGCTCTGTATTCCTGGACAAGGAATATATGACAGTTGACAATACGGGCGGCCCGCACGATGGTCGATTGTACGTGACCTACACCCGTTTCCTGTTCGACTCAGATGGCAATTACCTTGAGTCGCCGATCTATTTGGCGTACTCCGACGATGGCGGAGCCACCTGGACCGTCGTCGGGGAGATTAATGGGTCGTCGCAAGATCTGTGTGAATTTCAGGCAGACACCACCGGTGGAACAGGCCCTGGCGCTACCGGACCAGACGCGACACCGTATGACTGTGACGAGAACCAGTTCTCGTATCCGGTGGTTGGCTCCGACGGCACCCTCTACGTCCATTTCTTCAACGAGCAGAACGAAAGCGAATGGGACCCGACCGGCGACTTCGATGACCAGATCCTGGTTGTGCGGGTGGATCCAGATACGTTCGCGGTAGACGGTCCCTACCAGGTGACCATGGTGGCTGATGGGTTGAGCAACTACCCCATCTCGCCGTCGGTTGAGCGGCAGACCGTCTGTAACGGTGGCTGGCGTCTGAACGCTGCCGGCAATGTCGCGGTTGGACCCAGCGATGAGTTGTACGTCATCTGGAGTGACAACCGCAACGGTGATACATTTCCATTCCCAACTGAGCTCAACCCCGATGGCACCTGTCCAGGTGGACTCAACACCAGCACCGACGTGTTCATCAGCAAGTCCGTGGACGGCGGCGTCACCTGGTCTGCACCACAACGGATCAGCAATGATCCCCCCAACTTTGACAACTGGTTCCCCTGGGTGGCAGTTGGTGACAACGGCTGGGTCTGGGCGGTCTACTACGACCGGCGCGTGAGTGGTGACAACACGCTCACCGACGCCTGGGTGGCGGTCTCCAAGGACGGTGGGGCGACCTGGCAAGAGTTCCGGGCCTCTGAGGAATCGTCGAACTTCCGGAACGCGTTCTTTGGTACAGAACGCTTCATTGGTGATTACAACGGCATTGCCGTCTCCGGTAAGAAAGCGTATCCCATCTGGACCGACTCACGCATGGATGGTGACAGTGACGTCTTCCTGGATATCGTCCAGGCCGGCGGCAAGTAAGTTCGGAGCCGACATCAAGTCGAAGAGGCAGGGTGAAACCCTGCCTCTTCTTTACCACATGTGCTGATTGCCCATCACCACCGGTAACATTACCTGTCAGCGCACTGCCCGGTGAAAAGGAGACCTCACATGCGGCGCGACAATCTGTCACATGTTGTGGCCATGCTATCTGCCGCTGTATGTTTCTTGGGAGTGGCCCTGGCGAGGACAGGCGACATGGACTCTGTGATAGCCAGTAGCATGAGCACCGTGCTCGCGACGGTTTCGGGCGCTACCAAGTTGACTGCCAGCGATGGAGCAACCCGGGATAACTTCGGTATCAGTGTGGCTGTCAGCGGTGACTATGCCATCGTCGGAGCCCACCGGGATGACGACAATGGCACAGATTCTGGCTCAGCGTACATCTTCATGCGGGGCGGCAATAACTGGGTCGAGCAGGGGAAGCTGATTCCGGGCGATGGTGCAGCAGATGATCGATTCGGATACAGTGTCGCCATCAGTGGGGACTACGCGATTGTCGGGGCGTATCGGGATGACGACAAGGGGTTTGATTCCGGTTCAGCGTATATCTTTGTGCGTACCTTGAGCGGCTGGACAGAGCAGGCCAAGCTCACTGCCGGCGACGGCGCAGCCGGCGACAACTTCGGAATCAGCGTCGCCATCGACGGGGATCATGCCATCGTGGGGGCATATGCGGATGACGATAATGGCTTAGATTCGGGCTCGGCGTATGTGTTTGTGCGTAGTGGCAGTACCTGGAGTCAGCAGGCGAAGCTGACGGCCGGCCTGGATGGAGCAACTCAGGATTACTTTGGCCGAAGTGTTGCCATCAGTGGGGATTATGCCATCGTCGGCGCGTATCGGGATGACGACCAGGGCACCGATTCGGGCTCTGCTTACGTGTTCGTACAGGATGCGACGGGGTGGACCCAGCAAGCCAAGCTGACTGCCGGCGATGGAGCTGATGGTGACCAGTTTGGCTGGAGCGTTGCCATTGATGGGAGCTATGCGTTGGTCGGTGCCTGGTTGGCTACGGCCAACGATTTCCAGTCTGGCTCCGCATACGTCTTCGTACGGAGTGGCAGCAACTGGGTCGAACAGGCGAAGCTGATCGCTGATGACGGTCAGGCGCAAGATTTCTTCGGGAACAGCGTATCTCTCAGTGGGGCTCACGCCCTCATCGGGGCTTACGGCGACGACGACACCGCAATCGATTCGGGATCAGCCTATGTTTTCGTGCGCAACGGGAGTACCTGGACGCAGCGGGCCAAGCTCACTGCGAGGGATGGGACCTGGTTCGATAACTTTGGTGTAAGTGTTAGCGTCAACGGCAAGTACACCCTCATCGGCGCTGACGAGGATGATGATAAGGGTGCCAGTTCAGGTTCAGCGTACGTCTTCCAGACCTGCTATGATTTTAGCGGCGATGCACTGGTTGGCGTGGAGGACATCCAGACTGTCGCTGCTCAGTGGGGTAAGCAGAGTAGTGATCCGAATTGGGACGCTATCAGGCAATTCGATCTGGACGGAGACAACGCGATCACCATCATCGATGTTATGCTTGTGGCAGCCGCGTGGGGTACCCCGTGTTCGTAGATGAATCTGGCTTAGCATGCCAGGGAGGTTCATGATGAGACGCTTTTTAGGGCTGAGCATGATTCTGTTGGCGCTGGTGGGATTCTACCCGTTGGTCAGCGGTATCCAGGCAGCCCCTGGCGCTGGAGAATCTCTAGCGTCGGCGCCCCGGGCCTTTTTGCCACTGGTGGAACGGGCTGTGCCATGCGTGGGGCATGGGGCCTCCATGACGTTGTCAGCCACACCCGCGATGCCGGCGGTCGGCCAGGTGGTCACGGTTACCGTGGTGCTGGTGAACGACAGATGTGTCGCGGTGGGCGCTCCTGAATACCGACTGACCGTGGAAACGAGTGGGACACAGCCCATCCTCGAGCCACAGAATCCAGAACCTGTAGCTCACAACCTGGTAATTCCGCCGGGCGAGTCCGATAGCGCGGATTTTGTGTTGCTGGCCATCGGACCCGGTGAGGGGACAGTAACGGCATTTGCAAGCTTTGACATCCAGTTAGGTCGTGGTGGAGCCCCTGTGTACCGCAGTTACAGCACCACAGGTTCGCAGGTAATCACCGTGACTCCGTGAAGACACCGTAAGTGCGCCAAGTGCATGATTTGCAACCCCGGGCCGCCTGCCTCGTAGATTATTGTATCACCTATGCGGGAAGATAGATGTACCGGAGGTTGCCATGATTGACGTGCTTTCCGCTTTCGGCCTGTCATCCGCTGCCGGCCTGAACGCTTGCCTGCCCCTGCTCATCGTCGGGCTGGTGGCCCGTTACACCGATCTCATCACCCTGCGCGCCCCCTGGGACGCCCTGGAAAACCCGTGGGTGCTGGGCGCGCCTGGTGTGGCTGCAGGAGCCGCACACCGCCGAAGGTGCGGTCCAGGTCCCAGGGCCGGCCAA
>CAYYSH010000205.1:0-5625 GCA_964474265.1 uncultured Anaerolineales bacterium | reverse complement strand
CGCTGTCATCGGTATCGCGCATCCCATGGCAGCTCCCTCCTTCGCCACTGATCTGGCCCGGCATCTGGCCCGTACCGGGCGCATCCTCGTCATCCCCCTGGCCGGCCTGCTCCCCGGTGATGCGGTCGAGCTCGTGGCCCGGCTGGCCGGGGAGCACGGCGGCGCGATTGCCCGCTTTGCTCGGCAGTTGCATGCGGCTACTGGTGGCAACCCTCTCTTTCTGCTGGAAACCCTGCGTATCCTGGTGGAGCCTGCACTTTACCCCCAACCCGCTGACTGGCAGGCCCTTTGCATCCGGCGTGACCTCTCGTTCCCTGCTGATCTGGATCAAACAGTGGCTCAACGCCTGGCCCGCTGGGAGGTGGAGGCGACTCAACTGGCCGAACTGCTGGCCGTGGCTACCCATCCCTGCAATCAGGAGTTACTCCTGCGAGTCAGCCAGTTCAACTCAACTACGCTCGCCTCCGTGTTGACAACACTGATCACAGGTGGCCTGGTAGAGGAGCAAGAGGGAAACTACGCTTTCGCCCACGAGGCGTTGCGAAGTGTGGTTTATCAGGCTATTCCTCGCAAGCGTCGCCAGGCGTTGCATCGGCGCGTGGCTGACGTGCTGGCCGGCGACCCGACTGCCACGTCCGGTCCCTTGGCCGTAGACCTGGTGGGGCACTACCTGGAGGCTGGCGCGCCGGCTCAGGTTCAGATGTGGGCCGAATCGGCTGCCGAGTACGCGGCCCAGGTTGGTGCCCCGGCCACGGCACAGCAGATTGCCCAGATCGCCCGGATCCCCCGACGGTAGGTCAACCCTCACGCTGCTTTCACGTAAGTTTCACGGCCTAGTCGCCGGCTTGTAGACGTTTTGTTGACGCCCGACGGCTATTTTAATGCCACTTCGGGAGTCACTCAGCCCGTCCCAGCAAACCGCAAGTCACAGCGATTGCGAAGTCTCCCCCCTGAGACAAGCGGGTTTTTCCGCTGCGTGTGATGGTGTCTAGTTGCTCAGCATATCACGGTGAGATAAGGAGAACATGAACGGCTATTCAAAAGGGTATATGAAACACGTGCGAAAGCTTGCTCATATTCTCCTGGCCATTCTCCTGGCCATCCTGGCTCTGTTTGTGTTCACTACTTTGCTCGGGAGTTCTACGGTCGCTTCCGGGCCGGCGCGGCCAGCGCGATCGGTGCCGGGGACAGGGGATGTGGTTAACCACGTGGTTTCCCTGCCAGTGGATCGCACGGCCGGCGACTATCTGGTCGTTGTTCCCGGTAATGGCACGCCTGGACCTACCCCTGCATCTACCAACACGGCCGATGGCTTCTCAGTGGCCTTCTGGTTCAAGTATTCGGAGAAAACGTTGCTGGACGAACAGCCAATCGAATACGATACAGGGCTGATCCTGGCTGTGGGTGACGATCTGAAACTGGAATTCAAACCCTCTGGTGATGCGAACCGAAACATCAACCTGGCACTTGGCTTCCCAAATTGGGAGGTGACGACCTGGGGCAATGCCGACGGCAGGCGACGCACCGTCCTGCCGAACGAGTGGACACATCTCGCTTTTGTCTACGATATGGCCCAGGGCCAAATTCGGTTTTACTTCAACGGTCGTCTGGCAGTGACGGCGACGACAGCAGGCACTGTCAGCTCATCCTTGAATGTGGAGGCGCTGGAGATCGGCAATCCCTGCTGCGTTGGCAGCGCGAAAGGCACACTGGCCTTCAAAATAGACGACCTGGTCATCTACCAGGGACCTCTGCAAGACGCAGAAGTGGCGCAGCTATACTCTGAACCGGACCCCCGGTTACATCAGTTCGGGGTGCAGCCTGCTGCCTACTGGTCCTTTGAAGAGCAACAGAACGGACAGTTTGTTGCTGAGATCGGGGATCTGCGTCTTATCAACTATTGTCTGCTCTTCAACAGCCTGGAGTGCCAGGGGGACAAGGTTATTCGCGGGGAGATTGAGGAGGTTCCCCACTTCCCCTATGAGCCGGCAACCGATGACACCCCCTACGCCTATTATCCTCAGACAGAAGAGGAAGAAACGCTTTTCAATTATGTCCTTGATTTGGCGGGGTGTGGTACGCTGCCGATTACGCGTACGGCACGGGCCGAGCCGCTGACCTGCAGCAACAGCACAGCCTTTGAGGTCCCCATTCAACCAGTCACCAGCATTACAGAAGCGCTGATCCGAGATCGGGGTGAATATGGAGGATTCTACACGGCCGAGGCCCTGGGTCATCTTTCCGACGTGCTGCGCGCGCCGGATTCGCTGTACACACACTTCTACGATCCCTGCAATCCGCCTCGTCAGAGCCAGGAAGGATGCGACCCGGGTCTGTGGCGGGTGGCTGCCGGGCCGGCGACCGTGGCGCTGATGGCCACCTTCTATGACCTGCCAGCGGAGTGGAACCCCTATGGTCCGAGTGGCAATCCTCAGGAGGAGTACCCGGGCCAGGTGCGGGATTCCTTGCGCAACCGCATTGTCCTGAACGCCCTCGTGGATCTGCTGTCGAGCATGGAAAAACTGGTCGTGACAGGTCATAACCACATGTGGATTGAAAATCCTGGTTTTCGGTTAGACTACAGTGCCTACACCTGTCAGAAAGTGTGTGCCGACCTGCCGGAGCCCGTGGCCGGAGCCTGGTACCGCACTCTGAAGCGGGGGCTGGATTTTCTGTTCGCCGATTCGCGCGGCTATCGGTCATCTGATACTGATCCTTATCCACGTCATGATAATACAGCCTCCAGCGAGACCGACAAGGCCATTCTGGGGCCGCAGTTCGCTAACCATATGCTCCCACTGGCCCGACAGTACGGCACGGCAAAGGATATCAACCACATCCGCCAGATTCGTGATGAGTGGACCCGGCTCCTTGTAGACATGAAGTCTCGTTCCGAGGCCGAATTCCAGGAGTACACCTACAAGGAAGGGGAGGCCAAAGGGTTCCTGACCTCGGGGACTTGCCTGATGGACGGCACGATCGTAGCCAGCTATCAGGGCCATTGCGAGAACTTCGCCGGCGAGCTTTTTGCAGCGGCCATGGCCGAAGGGGATCTCCCCTACGCCGCCCGGGTTGAGAACACGCTCCGTCAGGCGGCGAAACTGGCATACGACCTTTCTCTCATCGACCACCGCTTCTCAGGGATAAAGAGCTACACCAGCGATCAAAGCATAAGCGGCCGCAGAACCAAGCCCAATCCTTTCCCTCAGCGTAGCCTTCGTATCCAGCACTATCTGACGGGCAGAGTGGGGCCAGAATACGCCCGCTTCTTGTGGCCGCAGGTGTGGCAAGACCTGAGCGCCCAGGTCCCAAACGATGCAACGAGCTTCGACGACGCGGTGCAGGGGGCTTTTGACGCCTTTGAACCGAGGATACAAAAGGATCTTCTGAATGCTTCGGACACGATGACGGGTACCCGCCATTACACCAGAGCGATGGAGCTCGCTTTGCGCCCTCCGCAGTATGCTCAAAACGAATGGGGGAACTGGTGGCACGCCAACGTGGTGGAACACATGGTCAATCCGCCTCGCGTTGAGACCATCCAGGGCGATCCCAACCTCATCCTCTACCCGGTGCAAAAGGTGACGCCGGCATTTCGCGTTCAGGCCCTGGGGGATCCAGGAGAGGAAGATTTCTATGTGGTGGATCAGCGCAATCCACAGACCGGTTTTGGGTACTACGCCACGTTTTACACGGGCGTGAGCTTCAGACAGACGGGCTTTGACCACAAAGGCGCCGGCGGCAGCGGCATCGGTGCCTTTGCTGTAGCGGTTCCGCCACCGGAGGATGCGATCATGCCGGGCCGGCGCGTGGCCGTGCCGATCAAGGGCGGATACGTTGGGGATATTGGGAGGACAAGCGAGGATGGTCTTTGTGTCTTACCAGGCACAGCGTGGTTCATCATCACGACGACCGTCTCCCCGGCCGGGACCCGGCGGTCGGACTGTGCCTACCTGTGGCCGGCAGGTCAATACGACTGGCGAGCATGGCCGGTCCATGCCGTTTGGGCTGTTCAGCCGGATCAGATGGTCTCTTTCCAGACCGTAGCGGAGGATGTGTACAGCAGCGTTTACTACAACACGGCAGAGGCACGAATGACAAAACCCCTTCCCACCACGGCAGTGCTGACCACTATGACCCCGATCAGCTACACCTTCGGTTATCGCTCCGGCGCGAGCTGGCAAGATGCCCTCGGGTGCCAGTACGGAGGGCAAGGGGGATGTGTGCACCGGCGCTATACCTTCTACCCGGACCGCATGTTCGTAGAGACGCGCGTGACAGGCGCGGATCACGACGCCTATCTTGACACAGCCGTGGTCTTTGAGACCCTTCCCGTGTATTTCGGGTTTAAATATGAGTACCCCCTGTCTCATACGGTGCCATACGAAGGCAAGGTAGTGCCGGCAGCACCCACGCGTGATGACCTGGCGGCTCACTTCGGGAAAGTGGTGCAGTTTTATGGGCTGTCTGATGAGAATCTCGCTCCCGACAGGAGTGGACGGATCACAGGCGTTGCTCGCATTCGGATCTACCAGGACGTGGAAGACCTGGTACTCCCGGAGCCCAATCAGCGGGAGCAAAGCCCTACATTCCAGAAGAACGACGTACGGTCTCGGGCCGCCGATCTGCAGCACAAGCTGGCGGGGATAGAGATTCGGTTCAGAAGTCCAGCCGGTCAACTTCGCACCACCACTGTCTGGACGAACACCCTGCCCGTATTGCCACCGGGCTACACTGGCGTTATGGGCTCGGCGGGGGATAGGCTCTGGCAATTCTACAAAAACTTGCTGGTGGAAATCCCGCGGAGCGAACAGACCGGGGAGTTTGCGCTGTCCTACGAAATGGTGCCGTATCGGGAAGACCGGGCATGCGCAGCCCTGTGGGGAGATGTGGATTGCAGTTGCCGGGTGGATGTGGGAGACCTCCAGGCGGTGGCCGGTCACTGGCGCCAGGCTGCTGAGCCGCCGTATGACCTGAACTGGGACGGGAAGGTGGACATCGCAGACATCATGCAGGTGATGTCGCGGTGGGGAGAGCGCTGCCTGAGGAGAATCTATTGACTCTTCGCCAATATGTCGCGTGGTGCGTGCCTGTACGACCAGCCTTTCCACCCCCTACAACGAAGCCCTGCCCGAATTCTTCGGCGTTCCGTTTTTTCTCGCTCCCGGTATACTAGGTGGCATTTCGCTCCGTCTAGCACGCTTTCTGTCCGTGTCTGGAAGAGTACGTGGTTTTCCCATCCTCACCGATAGTGTACCCAAAATCGCTTGGCAAATCAACGGTCGCGGAGAGCAAAGCAACTGAAAAAGGCCGGCCCAAGCCTGTGAACATCGGTCTCAAGCCGGCCATCCGTTCTCCACCACTCTGCTGTGTCGCAGAGGACTCGTCACCCCCTACAAGCCGGCCACCACCTCCTCGATCCGCGCCAGTGCCTTCCGGATGTTCTCCACCGAGTTGGCGTAGCTCAGGCGCAGGTAGCCGGTCCCGAATGCCCCGAAGGAGTCGCCCGGCAATGTGGCCACGCCGGCCTGGTTCAGCAGCCGATCCGCCAGCTCCCGCGATCCCAGGCCGGTGCCGGTGACGTTGGGGAAGGCGTAGAAAGCGCCGGCCGGCATCACGCAGCGG
>CAYYSH010000204.1:0-5630 GCA_964474265.1 uncultured Anaerolineales bacterium | reverse complement strand
ATGCCCTGTGCTCTGACACGCAAACGCTCCTCCGTCAGCGGAGTGATGGATTGCACTGGCGTGGAGACGAGGATCTCACCCCCTTGCCGGCGGACACGGTCTGCCAGCGCATCCACAAAAGCCTGGAACCCTCCCTCGAAGTAGCCGAGTTGAAATGTGCGAGCCCGGAAGCGCGCCCATAGCCAGGCAGCGTTCACCTCTCGGGCAAACGGGCCAAACTTCCCCTCCAGCAGCGGCTCGATCCCGTGGCGATAGGCCGTTTCACCCATCCAGCGCCGTGACCATTCGGCAGCCGTGAGCTGCTCCAGTTTGTGCCAGTTGCTGGTGCCGTACTTCAGGTAAGCCAATGCAGCGCCATACCGAATTCGATCCAGAAACGGCATGACCGGGAAGCGCAGTACGTTGAGGGTCGCCTCAACGGGGTTGGCCCCATCCAGGGGAAAGATGCGTCCATTGTACCACTGAGCCGTGATGGGGTTGCGGAAGAAAAGCCTGTCGCTGAAACCGATCTCATCCACCAATTCACGGATTGTGTGATCGGTCTGGAACAGGTGGTGGTAGAACTGTTCCAGGTGCCAGTCCCAGTGGTCGGCGCGGAAGCCGGCCGCCAATCCGCCGACTTGGGGCGCAGCCTCAAACAGGATGGCTTCGTGGCCGGCCCTGGTCAGCTCGTAGCCGGCTGTGAGACCTGCCACCCCGGCACCAATAATCCCAACTCTTAACATCTCAGGTCCCACTCGTCATGCCCAACGGTGCCTCCTCGACGGAGGGCTCTGTTTCCACGTCCACTCGCACCTGTTCCCATGACAGATGCTCACGCCACATGTAGAAGGCCCCCAGAGCTGTGATGGGCAGCCACAGGGCAACGTGGAGCACAGCCGTGTAGGCAGTCGCCACATTGCCGGCCACGCCAAAGTTCTCCAGAATCTCAATCCCGGGCGCGTCGAAGGTGCCGATGTACCCGGGAGCCGCCGGCAACGTGGTAAACAAATTTACCACACCGTTCATCAGCATCAACACGTAGAAATCCACATGAAACGGAAACGCGTGCATCACGAACCAGTATTTGCCGGTCTCGAACAGCCACACGACAACAGATGTGACAAAAATCATGAACACATCCCGCCCACTGCGCAGCGAGTGTAGTCCCTCCAGAAAAAGGTCGAGCGGCTCTCGCACTCGCTCCTGCAGCCTGTCAGGGAGCAGGCGCTCGATGAGCCAGCCGTAGATGGCCTGTGCTCGCTCTGGCCTGACCGCCAGCAGGAGGAAGACGATCAACGCGCCGACAAAAAGCAAACTGAAAAGAATGACGAAGGTGTTGTAGCGTGAGCCGAGGCCGGCAATCGGCAACGTGACAAACACGAACAGCAACATGGTGAGCCCGTCGAACAGCCGCTCTACGACGACCGTCGCCAGGCTGGCGCTGATGGCAACGCCGGTTCGCTTCTTGAGCACGTACGAACGCAGAAGCTCGCCGGCCCGCGCCGGGTAGATATTGTTCCCCATATAGCCAATACAGACGAGAGGAAACAACCGCTGGAGAGAAATGACCTTCAGGGGACGGAGCATGTAGTGCCAGCGCCAGGTGCGAGCCCACACGCCGAGGAAGTACACAGCAATACCTGGCAACAACCAGAAGTATTGCGCATTTCGAAGGGCATGCCACACTTCGGGCAGGTTCTGTTTGCGGAGTATTAGTGCTACCAGAGCAGCGCTAATAAGTACTCCCAACCAGAACCGCCAGCGTTTCCGCATTCCTGCTCACTTTCCCAAATGGCCCATCAACAAAAAAGGACAGACTTAAAGCCTCTGAAACCCTCTCAGGGTCTCTGCCATGAGCCTTCCTTCATTGAAAAGCAAATTTCCTCAATCAGAGGAGCGTGCACGGACGGCACGCTCCGGGATCGGTGCAGGAATTATACACTAGACTTCTGATAGAAACAAAGGTGATGCAAAAGAAGGAGGGGAGTCTGTGACAGAAAAAGGGGAGATGGGTGGCAGTACCCATCTCCCCTTCAGTCGTCTATCTTCCTTAATTGGCGCTTGATTCAGCCATCCACTCAGGGCGAAGCATTCCGTTAAGCACCCGCTCCATGGTCATGGTGTGGCTGCACACACCGCGCGTCAGGAAGAAGTCGCAGTCGCAATCCCAGCGGCCCTCATTATAGGAGACTGCGTGTGAGTTGTGATCGCCGGCAATAGTGACTTTGAACTGGCTAAAAACGATCCTGTCGAGCTCCTGCGCATACCGCTTCGCCTTTTGGATCTTGCCGATCATCGCCGAATCCATGGGTGAGAACCTCCTTCTGTTGATGAGGGGGAAACAAAAAAGCACGCAGGCAAACAGCCACCTACGTGCTCATCCAGACGCTCAATCGCGTTTCTCTTCGGCTCATTTGAGCTAGTTGTGCCCTCCTCGCGGCTACATCGCCGCCTACTTCCAGACCTGATCACAAGTATAACTGTTTCGGACCGCGATGTCAAATGGAAGAGGCTCACAAAAGGGGCAATTTGGCTTAAAAATCCGAGATCGTAGGGATAACGTCCGAAAACTAAGCCGGCTAAGCACCCATCCGAAAAGTGTTCTGGCCGGTCTCTGACCGCGCCAGGGGGCATGGTCCGAGACCGACCCCAGCAATTTTTCGGATGGGCTCTAAGCAGACTCAGACCTATCCACCCTCGACCTGCAATCGCCGTTTCAGGTAGTCGATGGCGGGAATCGGTGTTGGGTCCTCCTGATTGAGCGCCGCCAGGTAGTAACTCACGTAGTCCCCGTAGTGCAAGGCCGAGAGCATCTGCGCCGTAGGGCTCTCACCCCAGGCTGTGACCACAGCGTGATCGATGCCGGCCCGCTCCAGCAGTTCAGCGGTGATATCGAACCGCGTCGCGATCTGCGGATCCTCGAGGGAGGAGCGTAGCATGATGACGAACGCCGTCTCTGTCAGATGAGAGGGATGCCCGTAGCCCAGAACGGTGTTGTGGTTCAGCTCCGGCATCTCGTCAAAGGCGGCCCACGTCTTGGCGTTCTCGTTGAACTGGCCTTTCCAGCGTCGAGCCACAGGGGCCAGGAGCCCGGCCCCGTAGATCGTCGGGACCTTGCCGGCAAGCCGGCGCGCCAGGTCCTTCGCCGGGTTTCGAGCCGCCGGCACCTGGGGACCCAGCACCCGTTGCAATCGCAGCATGACATCGACAGCTTCTGCAACCTCGTCAGCCTTATCTGCCAACAGCCCAAATCGCACCAGCAGACCTAGCAGCAGCGTGAACGAGTGGCCCACCGCCGCGCGTGGCGGCGCATCATAGTTAAACAGCACGTGCTGAAAACCTCGCTCGCGCGCAATCTCCGCCAGCCGGCCATCTGTTGTCACACCTACCGTTATCGCCCCAGAGGTCAGAGCCTCATCCAGCGCCGAGAGAGTTTCCTCCGTGTTGCCAGAGTAGCTGGAGGCGATGACCAATGTGTCCTTACCCACGTAGGCAGGCAGGTGATAATCTCGGTTGACGGAGATAGGGACCGGGCACTCAGGCTCGGCCAGCGCCTGCACCAGCGACCCGCCGATAGCAGACCCGCCCATGCCGGCCACAACCACATGGCGGATCTCGCGCCGGGGCGGCTGAAAGGTCTGAATGGCATCCCACGCATCCCGCACCTGGGCCGGCAACTCGTGAATTCGGTCCAGCATGCCGGCCGGGTCATTGGCACGCAGTGCCTGAAGATCATCCAGGTTAATGGTCATGATACCCCTACCATGCTCAGCTATTCCTCCGGCAGCCGCTTGAAGGCCCAGGCCAGGAAAGCCATGAGGGTGAGGATGCCACCCAGGGCTAGAATCATGGGAACGACCAGCGGCGCTGCCAGATCAGGTTGTTTGAAAAACCGTTCCGTCATCGAGGCCGGCGGTGTCTGCTCGCCCTGCGCTAAAGCAGGCACAACGATCATAATCCACACGCCGGCAATCACCGCCAGCGCCACCAGCAATCTGACTCGCCTGAGGTGAGGATGACTTGCACGAGACATTTATGAATTCCCTCCAACGGTTGTTTTGTTGTGCTATAAGCCAATCGGGGGCATCAACTGCGCATCAAATCAACCGACGGATTCACGCATCTGCCCCATCCGCTGAACACAAATCTCTCCCATCAAGGACCCGGCTCCAGGCGCGCTTCCCACACCTTCCGAATCTCCGGCCTGACTTCATCAGGCCAGGGTCTCACATACGGGACCACGGCAAAGCCGGCCAACCCACGAATGAAATGATAGGTTGCGAAAAGCTCCAGGCCAAACGGCAGATAGCCGCCATAGCCCAGGAGCGGCATCTCAAAAACGTGAAGGAACTCAACAAACGGGATGTGGTAGGTCCACTTGGGCCACGCGTAGAAATTCCACATTTCCCAGAAGAAGCCGCACACCAGCGTGCCCGCGGCCAGCGTCATGATCGGTCGCCAGTCACCCCGAGATACCCAGCCGGCTATGGATGGCCAGCCCAGCGCGTAGTTGATCGGGTCGAGAATGAAAAACAGGCACGTCCAGGCGAAAGGGAAAGCGTAGCGCGGCCATAGCACCATGCCGGCGAAGCTGAGCAAGCCGAAAGCGACTGATCCCAGGAGCACTGAACGTGTGGCCGGGATTGCTCGCCTCCCCTTGAAACGTCCCACCAGGTCGAGGCTCGCCAGCAGCTCTGCCGTTTCGAACACAGCCGGCACCACGGTCGAGAACGAAATCGAAGCCTGAACGAAATACCGGGCCGGCCCGTACTGCTCGGCACCCAGGTAGACCCAGTTCCGCACGAAATGGTTAAAGAACTCGAACAGCCACCAGATAGGCGCGGAGGCAAGAAAGAGACCGACGAAAGCCGGCCGGCTGCGACTCAGCAATGAGCTTCCACGACGCACCAGCACCAGCGCGTCAACGGCCAGGATGTAACCCAGCCACAGAGGGAAAAACGTAACCTCAGCCAGTGGCCGGACTTGCAACCACGATGCCGGCCACATGAAAGCGATTAGCAGCAGACCAACCCAGCCGTGAAGGGGAAACCGCCTTGCCCGCATCACGCCGCTACCGGCTCCACGTCGTCCAGCCTGAGAGAAATCGCCTGCGATATCCCCTCATCGCCCATGGAAATCCCGTAAATCGTGTTCGCAGCCTGAATCGTACCCCGGTTGTGAGTGATGATAATGAACTGTGTCTCCTTCGCGAGATCCTCCAGGGCTGAGCGGAAGCGCCCGATGTTGGCCTCGTCCAGCATGGCATCCACCTCATCAAGGACACAGAAAGGCGTTGGGCTGGCCTGCAACAGCGCGAACAGGAGTGCCACCGCCGTGAGTGCCCGTTCCCCGCCAGAGAGCAACGCCAGGCTCTGCGAACGCTTACCGGGCGGACGGGCTACAATCTCCAGCCCGAGGCCACTGACACCCAGCCCGTCGGACGAATCATCCTCTGGCTCCACGAGAGACATGTGGGCCTCGCCGCCGCCGAAAAGCTGCTTGAAGTACCTCTTAAAGGCCCTGGACACGGCCTCAAACGTGACGGTAAAGCGCTCGTTCATGACCTCCGTGAGTTCAGCGGCCACGGCCCGCAGGTCGGCGGCCGCTTCTTCCAGGTCTGCGGCTTGCGAGGTCAAGAAGTCATAGCG
>CAYYSH010000203.1:0-5635 GCA_964474265.1 uncultured Anaerolineales bacterium | reverse complement strand
GCTTCGCCCTTCTCCACATACATAACCCGTGGGGTAACCCAATGGCACACAAACCGCGAAAAAGGCACCCGGATCATCAACCCAAGTGCCTGGAACAGGTGTTGACCTCGCACACTACGCCGAGGCACGTATCCGGTACACTCCAGAGGGCAAAAGTCTGATGCGACGTGTCATCGCCTTGGCGCTCGTTGGATTCACCGTGAGTCTGGCAGTTGTAGTCGGGAATCGGCTCAGCTCAGAGGCGCTGGCAGTAGTGACCGGGATTGTGTGCGGTGTGTTGGCCAGCGTGCCCACCAGTGTCCTGTTGCTGATTGTGGCACGCCGGCTGTCGAGCGAGCGTTCACAACCACCGCAACAGCCGCCGGCTGCCTATCCGCCTGTGATCGTGATCAACCCCAACGCCGGCCAACCCCATCGCCCGCCCGACCCGTTTCTTGATCCGCCTGCCAGCCGGCCCACAAACTATCTGCCCCGAGATTTCAAGATCATAGGCGAAGAGAACGAAGAGGAAGACTGGTAAACGCGCGGTGCAAGTCCGCAACTCAGCCCGCTGACAGAGTGGTGAGCGCCGAGGGAATCAGCTCACCGGCTCCGCACTACATCACCAGCTCAGCCACCAGCATGTCCAATGCCAGTTCGGGTTCGAGTTGGCCTGTCTTGATGGCCTCGTCCGTTTCCAGAATTTTGCGGTAAATCACGTTCAACTGACCTAGGCTGAAATTTCTGGCTTGCCCCAAGGCCTTTTCCACAACGTAGCGGTGCAAACCCAGCCTGGATTGAATGGCCGGCAGTTGTAGGCCCTGGCCGGCCAGCTCCTTGACCTGGGTGAGGATGCGAAACTGGCGGGTGATCATGAACAGCAAGTAGATTGGGGACTCGCCGGCTTCGAGCAACTCGTGCAGCCGGGTTACAGCCTGCCGGCGATCACGCTGCCCCAGCGCATCTACCATGGCGAAGATGTTTGACTCCACGGCCGCTGGCACCAGCCGGCGCACGTCCGCTTCGGTGATAGCGCGATCGCCGGCGAAGGTCAACAATTTCTCGATCTCCTGGTCCAGCAGCCTCAAATCCTCACCGCCGTACAGAGTCAGCAACATCACCGCGCCAGACTGGATCGTCCCGCCCTTCTCCTTGACGCGGCGCGTGATCCACCGGCCGACCGCGCCGTGGCGAGGCACTTCAAATTCGCGCACATACGCCTGATCATCTCGCTGTGCCAGCTTGAGAATGGGATTGTTACCATGGAGTGACTTCGACTCAACAAAAACCAGCCGCGTACTCTCCGGAAGTTGTGGCAAGTAGCTCTTGAGCGCGTCCAGGAGTTGATCGTCTGTCTCACTGCGTCCACCTTTGCGAGGATCGAAACGCTGGAGCATGTTCTCCACAATGACCAGCCGGCGATTCCCCATGAACGGGATCGAATCGCACGCATGAATCAGCTCCGACAACGTGACGTTTCGCCCGTCCAGGACGGTGGTGTTGATGTCGGCGACTGCCGGATCGCCGAGCTTCGCTTTCAACTCCGCCACAGCTTCGGAGCGTGTAAATTCGTCGTCACCGTGAAAGATGTAGTACACGGGAGATGGACCTCGACTTGATAGAGCCGGAACAAGGAGTAGCTAACGACGTGAAGCGTGATGCGTGAAACGTGAATCATTCCTCACGTTTCACGCATCACGCTTCATGCATCACGTATCTTCCAGCAAGACCCGATGCACGGTCATCTTCCCCAACTGCTGCCGGCGAATATCGGCAACGCGCACTCCGGCCAGCTCAGGAGAGGTGGTGATCTTCTCCTGGATGATCGGCCCTAGCGGTTGCGCTGCCAGGACGGCGGCCGTGGTGGCCAGCAGCATGCGTGGCAGGCGGTCCAGCAGCGACCGGGGCCGGCCGGCTGTGGCCACCAGCGACGAGACACCGGCCAGCAAGCCGGCAATCACCAGGTTCGTACCACACCGGGGGTGAACCGCCAGATGGGCCTCGCCGGCCTGCAGTCGCCGCAGCGCATCCTCCGCCGCAGCGCGGACGGCCTCGGTGGGCACGTCGCCGTACAGGAAAAACCCCTTGTTGTCAGCCCGGCCGGCAATGGTCAGGTTCGGGATCCACGCCGAGAGCACGTGGATCGTTGCATGCTCCGTCGCGTGGTTGCGTCGAATTCGTTGAATGATTGACATATTATCTCCGTTCTCCATCTGGATCTTCAATTGCCTACATTTATGGAAAGGCGTTACGCCCAATCAAAGGCAAGAAAGCCCGTGCCACAGTCATCGTGTTTATGGTAGCCGTGTTGTTCTCTACGTTGGCCTCAAGTGAGGGCGTGGTGGCAATAGCCTGAAGAGTTAGAGTTGTCGAGAGAGGAAGTTCTGAAGCTAGCCGGCCTTGGATCTCTATAGCTTGGCTGGTGTGGCCCTTCAAGGTGCCGATATGCCATGTCAGAGTACCATCCTCCTGCAAGTCTGGCAGTGGATCTGACGCAACGTCTGCAAGGGTTGTAGGTAAGGTTGCCGTGACCTCAACGCTGGCGGCCGGTGCTCCACCGAGATTGCCGGCAATGAGCCAATATCTGACCCGGTTGCCCGGCAAGGTGCTCACCGGCCCTTGTAAGTGGGTGTACACATCTGCGTAGGCCGTCCCCAGAGAAATGTCGTCAAGTCGAAGCCAAGCTCGGTTGCCCCCGGCAGTATGATGCACAACAAAGCGGATTTCGACAGTCTCCCCCTTCCACGGGCTTACATCAATCCAGCGGTGTGTCCACTTTGACTGTTGTTCAGCCGCTGACCACACAGTTGTGCCATTGACCTGTACATCGAATCGAGCATTTGGAAGGGTGCCGAGTTGGGCCCATCGATAGCGCCATGATAACGTGGGGGCCGAAACCGTTGTCGGTATCGTCACGGTCTGGGCAAGGATTGTGTCTCCATCTGCTAGGCTCGGTCCCAAATAGGCGAGCCATTCGGAGGAGCCGCGCTCCGAGCCGCCACGGATCGCTAGGTGTAGCTCGCCGTTTTCGTCCACTTTCGGTACTAAATCGATGAAACTTGTGTCGGGGGCAATGTTCGCAAGCATGAAGCTTACGGGCTCACTCAGCCGGCCGTCAGGGAATAAAGGCGTATACAAGAGAAGGTCAAAGGGGGTTGGGCTAAGCCCTTGCCAGATGATATGGATAACACCATCCAGAGTTGCTATAGCGCGGAACATTCGATTCTCAATTGCTGGAAAAACCTCAGCGGCTGACCAGCCGCCACCAGGGGGGCGCTGTCGATGGTAGAGTTGACCTTCAACTTCCCACAAAGCGTGTGCGGTGCCATCGGGTGCCACTGTTAAGTCACTTTGGACAGCCCATTGTCCCAATTCTCCGTACAGGCGGATAGGAGTCCCCCAGTCGCCCTTTTGTCCACTGGTGTAGTACACGCCCCAACTCTGGGCGGCAAAGGGGTGAATCCAGAGTAAATGGACTGAGTTACGCCACGTGCCGATGTCAGTACCCGTGACCAAGGACCCACCTGGCAGGAAGAGTGGTTCAGACCACTTTCCATCTGGCAGTTCACGGTATGCGATGGTCACCCACTCATCATTGTTGATCCAGACCAGATAAAGCGTGTCGTCCTCCGTCACGGCTATATTGGAATAGCGATCAGACTCTGGTGGATTGGGGGCCTGGACCGGTGTACTCCAGACGCCGGCTGGGCTGCGATATGCATACCGAATGAGCCATTGTCCGGTTGGCCGATCTACTGCTGTCCAGGTCAGGTGGACGCCGTTCTGAGAATCAACGGCCAACGCTGGGTCAGATGGCCTGTCCTCAGTTGAGATAAGGTATGGCTCGGACCATGTCCCATCTGATGTGCGGTAGGCATAGTACAAGTGACGGGGAGCCAGCGGGCCGCCCTGACCAGTAACCGCAACCCAGGCGACATGCACAGTGTGGTTCATATCAATAGCAAACGTGGGGTTGCCCCAATACTCACCTGTTTGGCCAAAGATCTCCGGAGTCAGGCTGTTGATTTGCGCCCCGCGCTCCTGGCCTTGGGGATCGAGAATAACCCCCACCGTGTCAGTCGCTGTCCCTTGTACTGTCCATCCGGTAAGGTCATCGGTGTGAAAGTCACCGTTGTTGATCTGGTTGTCTAGTGGGGGCAGGATCAAATCAATCGGCTGCGCTATATCGGGTAGCAACAGATTGCGTGAAGCCGCTCCGTATTTCGATTTGGAGGCTCTTAAAGTGAATGAGGGTCCAAGCGCTGCCCAGTAAACTTCGTAGCGGCCGGCTGTATCCGTCTGCGGTTGGTTCAGCGCTGCCGGATCGGCATCGATGGTGGCTCTCCCGACCCCCACGCCACGATTATCATATACTGTGCCCCGCGCATATCTGTGATACAATGTGGTGCTGGACTCCGGTTCCTCAGGCCAAGGCTCTGCGTTGCCGGCTCGGTCGATGGCACGCATACGGAACTCGTAGGTCCTTCCAGGAGAGCCAAAGGTGAATGTGGTCATTCTGCTCTTCGGGTCCTCAACTCTCAGCGGACCACGCCATTGGTCGGCTGCCTGATCACGGTATTGGATCTCATACCTTTCAACTCCTGAGCCTTGCTCTGTGACATTCCACCGAAGTGTCACCGCATCAGCCGCTGAATATTCCGGCAACGCATACAGATGGGTTTGTGGGGGTGTGGTATCCGGAGTGTATTCTACCAGCAGTTGCGGGGCGAATTGGGGATCGACTTCCCTGGTAACAAAGCCCTTTTCGTTGTTGGGGCCACTCTCAGCCCCACGCAGCATAATTCCAAAGTTGGGATATTCCCCGTTCACCCATGCCTGAACAAGTTCAGTGACATCCCAGGCATACCAGGCTACCTCTTCCCCTACCGAGATCGTGTCATACGCTTCTGCATACTCACCGGCCAGATTGCTCCAGTTAGCACTGAGTTCGGACCAGTCATGGGTGATCCGATGGGCAGCGATGGACATCGGCGTGGGGTTATTTGTCTGAGCCATGACCATCAATAGGCTGGCGCTATGGACAGTAGCCCAGTGAGGGATGATGGAGATGTCAAAGCGCACCACTCCACGCTCAACTCCTATATGCTCTTGCTGGGTATATCCAACCCACATACCTTTAAAATCACCCAAATTCATATTCCGATAGCCGGATACAATAAAAGCGTCAGCTACAGCGGTAAACAGCGTGACTTGCGACTCGTCTTGATTCGGGAGGTGAAGTAGGCTGACGGCAGGCTCTTCTTGCAGTGGGGTCAGATGGCCGGCAACTGGGGGCAGGGAAGAGCAAAGGGCAACCGTACCTGTTGTGCCAATACATCGTGCGGCTCCCCTAGCTGGCGGCTCAGGTGGTGTTGGCGGTTCGGCCAAAGCATGATCTACAGGCAGCCAAGAGAGGCAGAGGAGCAGACCAATGGCTGCCAGTTGAAAGAAAATGTTAATTCGCTTATTGCACGACATAAACATGGGTCTTGTTACAGAGCACCGACCATTAGGCGAATTCGTATGTCGTACTCCAGTTTGATCAACAAGCACATTGGGGCAGTTTACACCAGGTTCTCAAAAATGCCGGCTGCGCCCATGCCGCCGCCAATGCACATGGTGACCAGCCCGAACTGTACGTCGCGGCGCTTCATCT
>CAYYSH010000202.1:0-5650 GCA_964474265.1 uncultured Anaerolineales bacterium | reverse complement strand
GACCGGCAATTTCGTGTTGCCACGGCCAGGACAAGACGTTGAATGGTGGAGGAGCCACCCAATGAGCAACCAACAACAGACAGAATCTGTGACTCTCGGCACAACCGATCTGCGCATCACCCCCTTGGGCATTGGCACCTGGGCCTGGGGTGATCGATTCTTTTGGGGTTTTGGGCGTGGCTATGATGAGGCAGACGTACAGGCAGCGTTCCAGACGAGTCTGGCTGCCGGCATCAACTTCTTCGACACAGCCGAGATTTACGGGCGTGGACGCTCAGAGCGTCTGCTCGGTCAGTTCATCCGCGAATCAGGGCAGTCGGTCGTTGTGGCGACCAAGTTCTTTCCATATCCCTGGCGCTTGCGACGCGCCGACTTACTGCGTGCGCTACGCAAGAGCCTGGAGCGTCTTGGGCTGAGCCGGGTGGACCTGTACCAGATCCACTGGCCAAACCCGCCGGTATCGATTGAGACCTGGATGGCCGGCCTGGCCGATGCTGTGGATGCCGGCCTGGTTCGCGCTGTCGGGGTATCCAACTACAACGTGGAACAGATGCGCCGCGCCCACGCCGCCCTGGCGGAACGCGGAGTGGCCCTGGCGTCCAATCAGGTGCTGTACAGCCTGCTGGACCGCCAGCCCGAGCAAAGCGGCCTGGCGGATACGTGCCGCGAACTGGGAGTCACACTGATCGCCTACAGCCCGCTGGCACAAGGTCTGCTCACGGGCAAATACACGCCACAGAACACACCCCCGGGTGTACGCCGATTTCGCTACACTCGCCAGCGGTTAGCCCAGGTGCAACCCCTGATCGCGCTGCTGCGCCAGCTTGGCGAGGCCCACGGTGGAAAAACGCCGGCCCAGGTGGCCCTGAACTGGGTGATGTGCAAGGGCGCAGTACCCATCCCCGGAGCCAAGAACGCCCGCCAGGCTCAGGAGAACGCCGGCGCGCTGGGCTGGCGTCTCACGGATGGCCAGGTTGCTGCCCTGGATGAAATCAGCGCAAAAATGCAACGCTGACCGCACCGCCCAGCCATCCAGCCATCCAGCCATCTAGCCATCCATCTTCTGTGCCCCATCCTGATACACGCACACTCGATTGCGCCCAGCCCGCTTTGCGCAATACAGCGCTTCGTCGGCCTGCTGAATGAGCATATCCAGGGTCGCAGGTGTCGCCGGCGACGTGCCCGCTACGCCCACACTGACCTGCAACCGCAGATGCCCGCCACCCCGCAGCCGGAGAGACGCAGCCGCTACAGCCGCACGTACTCGCTCAGCGACTCCGCCGGCCTCCTCCGGCCCTGCCCCCGGCAATACCAGCAAGAACTCCTCACCCCCCCATCGGCCAACCCAATCGTACGGCCGCCGGCTGCGGATGATCGTGTCGGCCACCAGGCATAGGGCCTGATCCCCTACAGCGTGCCCGAACCGGTCATTGACCGACTTAAAGTGATCGATATCGAGCATCGCCAACCCCAGGGGCTTGGCTTCCCGCCTGGCTCGGGCCAACTCAGCCGCCGCATGCTCGTAGATGGCCCGCCGATTGAGCAGGCCGGTCAGGCTATCTCGCGTTGCCAGCTCTCGTAACTGGTCTCGTGCGGCGCGCAGGCGCGTTTCGAGGTCCAGGATGCGTTGCCCAATGGCAATTCGCGCACGAAGTTCGTTCGGGTCGAACGGCTTGGTGAGATAGTCGTCGGCGCCGGCCTCCAGGCCCTGCACCACATCATCCTTGCCATCCCTGGCTGTCAGCAAAATGACGTACACATAGTACGGCAAATCTGCACCGCGAATCCGGCGAATCAGCGCGGGGCCGTCCATCCCGGGCATCATCCAATCCGTGATCACCAGGCGGACGGAATCTTGCTCCAGCACCTCCCACGCAGCCCGGCCGTCGGCCACCGCCAGTACTTCGTGGCCGGCCTGGGTGAGGCTGGCTTCCAGAATGCGGCGCATGAACGCATCATCATCGGCGATCAGGATTCTCATCGCGTCACTTCCACCGAAAGGTATCGGGATTGAGGGTCAGTCCGCCTCTTCTTCGTCAGGATGCAACATTTCGCCTGGCTGAATTATATCACGCCTGTCGTAGCGGCTATCTGCGCAGGCGTGAAGATTCACTGAAACTCATGATTGCCTCATCTTTCATTTATCCTTCACACAGCATTAACCGAAACGGGCTGAAAGCATGCTATAATGCCGGAAGACCAACAATTGTAACCACTGTAACAAACATTCGCCAGCTCACTGATATCAAGTTCGCACCATGAAAGACAACACCAGGCTCTTGACAACGGGTGACGTGGCCCGCTACTGCGGCGCTTCCCGCATGGGCGTGCTCCGCTGGATCCGACAGGGCAGACTCAAGGCATACACGACACCCGGAGGACACTATCGAATTCGGATGGCTGACTTTCGCGACTTTCTCGAGCGATATGACATCCCCGTCGATGCTTCCCTTCTCAGGGAACAACCCCACGGCATTCTGATCGTGACCGGGGATGTATCGGTGCTGGGAACGATCGTGAAAGGGCTAACTAGCATGCCGGAGGGGTATGAAATCGACGTGGCCATCGATGGTCACTCTGCACTCGCCAAGATTATGGACTTTAAGCCGTCGCTGGTCATCCTTGACGGCGCGGCGACGGGCATCGATGCGCCGGAACTGGCGCAAAGTTTGGAAGCCGGCCCGGACGGGCAAAGCGTGCCTGTCCTGTTCCTGACGACGGGAGCGACGGCTTCGGACGAGGAGGAAACCACCGCCACCGGAGCAGCCGCAAACGCCTTACTACAACGGACCCCCCTCGAGATCGAAACGCTGCAGGAGACCGTACGTCGCCTTCTGGCGCTGTAGCCGTACGCCAATTCCGCAGACCTGCGTACCTGCTCGGTGTGTGTTGGCCACTCCACGTGCAGAGGGCACCTCCGATCATGGCGGGCGCACCAAAACCGCAGCGAGGACAGACACCTATTTATCACAACACTATGAACAGCAAATCCGATCGAAAACACCTGGTCACACGACTGTGGCGCATGCTGAGGCCGGGTCGTGGCTGGCGCACAGTCTTGGCTATAGGGACTGTAGCCATTTACACGGCGATCTTCTTCCCGCTCTATCACGTGATGGATGGCGGGGCTGCAGCGCTGTCCGTGATCCCGGTTGCCGCCGCCGGCTGGCTCTTCGGGCTGCGAGCTGGTGGGCTGGCCGGCGTACTCGCCTTCTTGTTCAACACGCTGCTGCTGAACCTGGCCGGCCAACCCGGCTGGGATGCCGTCATCCGGGCGGGCGGTGTGCCAGGCTCAGCCGCCCTACTCCTGATCGGGGCTGTGGTGGGCCGGCTGCACGACCTGGAGGCACAGGCCAAGCGCGACATCGCTGAGCGCCGGCGTGTGGAAGAGGCGTTGCAGAAAAGCGAAGAACGCCTCCGCACCATCGTTTCCAACGTGCCGATCATCTTGTTCGCCGTCGATAAAGCCGGTGTCTTCACGCTCTCGGAAGGCAAGGGGCTGGAAGCCCTCAGGGCGAAGCCGGGTGAAGTTGTGGGCCGCTCTGTCGCCGACGTGTATCGCAACACGCCGGCCATCATCGAACACGTAGAGCGAGCCCTGGCCGGCGAACCAGTCACCGCAACCGTGGATGTGGCCGGCCTGACCTTTGAGGCGCACTACACGCCGGTCTATGGAGACGACTACGAAGTCACGGGGGTCATTGGCGTAGCCATCGACGTTACGGAGCAGAGACGCCACCAGGCCGAGGTGGAAGCGGCCCGCACATTTCTCCAGACCCTCCTGGAAAGCAGCCCCGACAGCATCATTGCAGCGGACATGAATGGTCGGGTGACCGTGTTTAACCCTGGTGCTGAGGAGTTACTCGGTTACTCCGCCGCGGAGATACTTGGCCAGCCGGTGGAGCGGCTTTATCCGAGCCGGGAAGCAGCCAAAGCGGTCATGCGCGCCATGCGAGCGGACCCCCGAGGCCGGCTGCGCAACGTGGAGATCACGTTACGCCACAAAGATGGCCATCAGATCCCAGTGATGATCTCGGCGGCCATACTGCGAGATGCCAATGGGCAGGAGCAGGGCACGGTCGGCTACAGTAAGGACCTCACTGAGCGGCAACGGGCGGAGAAGGCGCTGGCGGACGAGCGCAATCTGCTGCGCACGTTGATCGACAATATTCCAGACTACATCTTTGTCAAAGACTCTGAGAGCCGTTTCGTCATCAACAACATTGCTCACCTGCGAGTTCTGCGCGCATCGAGTCAGGACGATGTCACAGGCAAGACCGACTTTGACATCTTCCCCAGAGAATTGGCCGAGCAGTACTACGCTGACGAGCAGGCGGTCATCCGCTCAGGTGAGCCGTTGCTTGACCGAGTCGAAGTGACAATAGATGAACAAGGAAGAAAGCGATGGCTCCTGACCACCAAGATACCTCTCCGGGGCAGTGACGGTTCAGTTACGGGGCTTGTAGGCATCAGTCGGGACATTACGGCGCTGAAAGAGGTGCAAGAGGAACTGGAGAAAGCCAAGGAAGCGGCCGAAGCAGCCGCCCAGGCCAAGAGCGAGTTCCTGGCCAACATGAGCCACGAGATCCGCACCCCCCTGAACGCCGTCATCGGCATGACCGGCCTCCTTCTCGACACGCCTCTCAATCGAGAGCAGCGAGAGTACGTGGAGACGATCCGCACCAGCGGCGATGCCCTGTTGGAGATCATCAACGACATTCTGGACTTCTCCAAGATCGAGGCCGGCAAACTCGAACTGGAACGGCAGGCCTTCGATGTGCGCGCCTGCGTGGAGGAATCCCTGGACCTGCTGGCCCCCAGGGCGGCTGAAAAGGGCCTGGACCTGGCCTACCTCATCGATCACCAGGTCCCGCCGGCTGTGGTCGGCGACGTCGCCCGCGTTCGCCAGGTTCTGGTCAACCTCCTCAGCAACGCTGTCAAGTTCACCGAACGAGGAGAAGTGGTAGTCAGCGTCACGGCTTCCGTGGTCCACCACAGCCCGGAGGATACGCAGTACGCAGTACGCAATAATACGCAATACGAACTGCATTTCTCTGTCCGTGACACCGGCATTGGCATTCCCCAAGACCGCATGGATCGCCTGTTCGAATCCTTCACCCAGGTGGACGCTTCCATCACCCGCAGATACGGTGGAACCGGGTTAGGACTGACCATCTGCAAACGGCTGGTCGAGATGATGGGCGGCACGATATGGGTGGAGAGCGAAGTGGGGGTGGGTTCGACATTCCATTTCACCATCCTGGCTGAGGTGGCCCCCAGCCGGCCCCAGGTCTATCTGCTGGGCGATCAACCACAACTGGCAGGCCGGCGCGTCCTGATCGTGGACGACAATGCAACCAACCGGCGCATCCTCACCCACCAACTGGAATCGTGGGGCATGCTGCCCGAGACCGCCGCCTCCGGTCCGGAGGCGCTGAACCGGGTCCGCGCCGGCACCCCGTACGACCTGGCCATCCTGGACATGCACATGCCGGACATGGACGGCCTGATGCTGGCAGCGAAGATTCGACAGTATCGCGACTCCAAGAGCCTGCCCCTGGTGATGCTCACCTCCGTCGGAGGCCGGCGGCGGGAAGCCCGCGATCTGGGGTTTGCCGCCTACCTGACCAAGCCCATCAAGCCCTCCCAA
>CAYYSH010000201.1:1168-5673 GCA_964474265.1 uncultured Anaerolineales bacterium | reverse complement strand
GTTTCCCGCGTGCTCAACAATAGCCCCAATGTGCGACCTCAGACGCGCGAACGGGTGTTGGCCGCCATTGAAGAGCTTCAGTACAGGCCCAGCCCCATTGCTCGCCGGCTTTCCCTGCGCAAGACGCTGACCATCGGGGTTATCGCGCCTTTCTTCACCCGTCCCTCCGTCGTAGAGCGCCTGCGGGGCGTAGAGGCCGCTGTCGCCGAGAGCGAATACGACCTGATCGTTTACAATGTGGAGACACCTGATAAGCGAGATGTATACTTCCGGGAAGTCCCGCAGCGACGGCGGATTGATGGTCTTATCATCATCTCACTGGCACCCACGGATGAGGACGTCCGCTACTTTGTGGATGCCGGCATGCCCACCGTGCTCGTTGATGCACATCACCCACAATTGAACCGCGTAGTTGTGGACGATGTAGAGGGCGGCCGGCTGGCCACGCAACACCTGATTGAGCTGGGACATCACAAAATTGGGTACATCAGCGACCCGCTGGACAATCCGTTCAATTTCACATCGAGTCGTGACCGCTATCTGGGGTATCGCCAGGCGCTGGAGCAGGCCGGCATCTCACCCAGGTCGGACTATCATCTGCAGGGTGAACATGGCCATTTTCAGGCGAAGGTGATGGCCGGCCAGTTATTAGACCTGGATGACCCGCCGACAGCTATTTTTGCTGCCAGTGACACCCAGGCCTTCGGGGTCTTGGAGGCGCTGCGTGAGCGGGGCCTGCGCGCTCCGGACGATGTGGCCGTTATCGGCTACGATGACATTGAACTGGCTGATTACATGGGGTTGACGACGATTCGCCAGCCGCTGTATGAATCCGGCTTGCGCGGCTTTGAACTCTTGCTGGAAACATTGGAGCAGCCTGAGAAAACACCGGTTGCGGTGCAGTTGCCGGTCATGCTGGTGGAACGGCATACAAGCAAGCCAATCGGTGTGTGAGAGATGCCGGGCAGGTCGCTCCATCGGTTGACATTCTGATATGCCAGTGGTACATTAATGTAAGGAAGGAGGTGTTGCGGTATCACGTGACTCTTTTGTAAACCCACTCGTAACCCCAAGTGGCTCATTGCCCACGGTTCGGCTAGCGACAACCTATCCGTCCAATGAAGGAGGAGACCGATGGATAAGAAACGCACAGTTGTATTGCTGCTCCTCGCGCTGTTTGTCCTGGGTGTTCTGGCAGCCTGCGCGGGACCTACCCCCCAGGTAGTCGAGAAGGAGAAAATCGTTGAGAAGCAGGTAGTCGTCACGGCCACTCCCGCACCGGTCACGGCAGGCGAAAACATCGGGAAGGTGTTCATCCTTGGCGCATTCCGTGGCGAGGAGGAAACGGCGTTCAACCAGGTAATTGCCGCCTTTGAGGAGCAAAATCCTGATATTGATGTCATCTACTCGGGGACGGCCGAGTTTGAGACACTCATCACCGTGCGGGTGGAGGCCGGCGATCCCCCTGACATCGCGGCTTTCCCCCAGCCTGGTGCGGTGGCCAAACTGGCCAGGGAGGGCCAACTCGTTCCCCTCTGGGATGACGCTATCGCGGTCTATGATGCGAACTATCAGCCGGGGTGGAAGGACCTCGCCTCCGTCGATGGCGTCCCCTACGGCATGTTCCACCGTGTGAACGCCAAAGGCTGGATCTGGTACAACAAGCCGGCCTTTGAGTCTGCCGGCTACAAAGTCCCCACGACCTGGGATGAATTGATGGCTCTCACGGAGGAGATGAAAGGATCCGGGATTGCGCCGTGGTGCGAAGGCATCGCATCTGGTGCGGCCACGGGATGGAAGATCACAGACTGGGTTGAAAACGTCATGCTTCGTGTCCACCCGGTGGATGTCTATGACAAGTGGGTAGCCCACGAGATAAAGTTCAACTCGCCTGAGGTCAAGAAGGCCTGGGGCATTGTGGCGGACATCCTGACGGACCCTGATGCGGTTTATGGTGGTACGCAGACCATCGCACTGACGGACTTCAAAGAGCCGCCCAAGTGGCTATTTGAAGATCCGCCCAAGTGCTGGCTCCACATGCAGGGTAGCTTCGTCACCAACTTCTTCCCGGCCGATGTACAGGCCGACCTGGATAACCAGGTGGGCGTGTTCATGATGCCACCCATCGACGAATCACTTCCGTTCACCCTGGAGGTGGGCGGCGACCAGTACGTCGTGTTCAAGGGCAAGGATCGGCCAGAAGTGCGCAAGTTCATTGAGTTCCTGGGAACCCCGGACTCAGTGAAGCCCTGGGCGGAGCAGGGTGGCTCACTGTTCCCGCACGTGAACCAGGATCTGAACTGGTATCCGACCAAGCTTGAGAGAACCATGGCGGAGGCGATCACCAAAGCGGCTGCGGCGCGCTTCGATGGCTCAGACATGATGGCCTCCGAGCTCAACCTGGCCTTCTGGAAGGGTGCTACGGACTGGATCAGCGGTAACAGGACCCTTGACGAGGCTCTGGCAGACATCGATGCTTCAATGCAGTAAGGCGAGGCTCCGATTCCCCGTGGCGAGATCAACCGTCTCGGGGGAAATGTTAAGCGTGACCTGATTAAGAGCAGGGTGGGTGTGCTGAGGGCTACCCTCTCAGTGCCCACCCTGTTTGTTACACGCACTCACCACACGGTGATTGGATCGGCTGCCGTGACCGTCTGCGAGGTGAATTGCTGATGGAGTATGCTGAAAAAATCGAAAGGCCGGCTGGGATTTTTGAGCGCCTGGCCATCAACGTGGGCCGGCTGGTCGTCGCGCTGTTTGTCCCCGTAGTCACCTTCATCGTACTCTGGCGGGTTTTCATCTTCTTGCGCGACACACAGGCCCCCCAATGGCTCACGGCTATCGTGGCCATTGTCTGGGGCGTCGGTGGGGTGATGGCTCTGTTCCTGGTTGCTAATCTGGCCATCGAGCAGCTTCCGGATCTCTGGAAAGCGCGCCTGACGCCTTTTGTATTCGTCGGGCCGGCCCTGGCTATTCTGGCCTGGTATCTGGCATTGCCCACGGTCAGGTCTTTTTACACCAGCCTGTTTGATGCGCGGGGGCAGAATTTCGTTGGCCTTGAGAACTACGTCTATGCCTTCACCAGCGATGCCATGCTCGAGTCCTTCCGCAACAATCTCGTGTGGCTGGTGGTCGGTACCGGGTTCAGTGTAGGCTTCGGCCTGCTTATCGCTGTCTTGACAGATCGGACGCATCCCGCCTTTGAAACCATCATCAAGGCACTGATTTTCATGCCCATGGCAATCTCGATGGTTGGGGCCTCCGTGATCTGGAAATTCATTTACGAGTTCAGGCCTCCTGGCTCAGAACAGATTGGCTTACTCAACGCCATTGTCACCGCCCTGGGAGGAGAGCCAAAAGCCTGGTTGTTAATGCAACCGTGGAACACGCTGTTTTTGATTGCGATCTTGATCTGGCTGCAAACAGGGTACGCTATGGTCATCATCTCGGCGGCCATTAAGGGGATTCCAGGCGAATTGTTGGAGGCCGGCCGGATTGATGGAGCCAACGAGGTACAGCTCTTCTTCAACATCATCATCCCTTACATCCGCGGAACACTCGTCACAGTCTCAACCACCATCGTCATTTTTACCCTGAAAATCTTCGACATTGTCCAGGCCATGACAGGTGGCAACTTCGGAACACAGGTGATCGCAAACGAACAGTATGTCCAGATGTTCAGGGCGTTTCACTTCGGGCGGGGTGCGGCGATTGCTGTCGTCTTGCTCGTCCTGGTGATTCCCGTGATGTGGTATAACCTGCGGCAATTTGCCGAACAGACGGAGGCGTTCTAGTGTCTACGACAAGGCAAAATCTGCTTGGGAAACTCGTGGTATACGGCGCGCTGATCATTCTCGCGGCAGTGTGGACGACACCGACGATTGGTCTGCTGGTCAGCTCTTTTCGCCCGGGCGATGATGTAAGCTCCACGGGGTGGTGGACTGTGCTTCGGCATCCGACTGAAGCCAACCTCAGTCTTGACAACTATCGCATCGTGCTGGGAGCTGTTGGGGATAACCCGCAGTTGCTCCAAAAGATTAGACGTGGGCAGGAGAACATCAATCTGTTTGGGGCTGTGCTGAATAGCCTGACGGTCACCATCCCCGCGACCGTCATCCCGATCCTGATTGCGGCCTTCGCCGCCTACGGCTTCGCGTGGATACAATTTCCCGGGCGGAGGCTGTTCTTCATCGGTGTGGTGGCCCTGTTGGTGGTCCCTCTGCAGATTTCGCTGATCCCGATTCTGAAAGATTACATCCGGCTTGATCTGAACGGCACCTTCCTCGGTATCTGGCTGGCGCATACAGGCTTTGGCCTGCCGCTGGCGGTCTACCTTTTGTACAATTATATCAGCTCGCTGCCCAGGGACATTCTGGAATCGGCTTTCATGGATGGGGCTTCGCACTTCACCATCTTCACGCGCCTGATCCTGCCATTGTCGGTGCCGGCCCTGGCCTCATTTGCCATCTTCCAGTTCCTGTGGGTGTGGAACGACCTGCTGGTCG
>CAYYSH010000201.1:0-1158 GCA_964474265.1 uncultured Anaerolineales bacterium | reverse complement strand
TCTGCTCACCGCCGGCGCTTTCGTGTCCATGGTTTTTCCGCTCATCATTTTCTTCTCCCTCCAGCGCTACTTCGTGCGCGGCCTGCTGGCCGGCTCGATCAAGGGCTAACCAATCGAGGTGGGGGAAGAGCAGTCTCAGCCGGCGCAATCCTTCGATTGGGCGTTGTGGTTTGAATGGGTGCTGGTCACAACGCTGGGCTGGCTCCTGGGTTGGACCCTCGTTCATCAGGCGGTAATCGGCGTCGTGGTTGGCGTAGGCCAGTGGCTGACCCTTCGCCGGCTGGTCTCGCAGGCCGGCTGGTGGATCCTGGCGAGCGCGGTAGGCTGGGCTGCGGGGGCTGTGGCCGTCATGCTCATATTCCCACCCCGACCTGATATCCTGGCCGGCGTTCTCCTTGGGGCCGCAGTGGGTGCCACCCAGTGGCTGGTGCTGCGGCGTTGGGTCCATCAGGCCGGCTGGTGGATCATCATCAGTGCGTTGAGTTGGGGAGTGGGCCTGGCCGGCGTCGCTGGCGTCTCCCTGACCGGGGCTGTCGCCGGAGCCGGCACCGGGATTGCGCTAGAGCTGCTGTTGCGACACCCTCGCACGTGACAACCCCCGGGAGTTAGATGGTGCACATTGGATTTCTGAACCCCCAGGGCAACTTTGACCCGCAGGACAGCTACTGGACCGAGCATCCGGACTTCGGCGGCCAACTGGTGTACGTCAAGCAGGTGGCGCTGGCCATGGGCGAGATGGGCCATCAGGTGGACATTCTCACCCGCCAGATCGTCGATCCCGCGTGGCCGGAATTTGCCGGCCCGTTTGACGCCTACCCTGGCGCGCCCAACGTCCGCATCGTGCGGTTGCCGGCCGGCCCCGACCACTTCCTGCGCAAAGAGGACCTGTGGCCTCACCTTGTCCGAGATTGGGTCCCCAACATCCTCGACTTCTACCGCGATGACGGTGGCTTGCCCGATGCCATGACCACGCACTACGCCGACGGCGGACTGTGCGGCGTGCTGATCGAGGAGCGGACTGGGGTACCCTTCACGTTCACAGCTCACTCCCTCGGCGCTCAGAAGATGGACAAGCTGCACGTCACGCCCGACAACCTGGCAGCGATGGACGAACGCTACCACTTCAGTCGCCGGCTGGTGGCTGAGCGGCTGAGCATG
>CAYYSH010000200.1:0-5701 GCA_964474265.1 uncultured Anaerolineales bacterium | reverse complement strand
CGCTCCTCAGTATATTGGGGTGTGGACAAATTCTTTGGCGAATTGAGGAGTGAGCACCCCCAGGTGCGAACAGTGCAGCAAAATACTCTGGGGAGCCAGGCTGCGTTCCAGTCCAGACCGGGGGATTGACCGGTCTGCGAGTTCGGTGTTTAAAAACGTGCCGCCAACCTCCCGAAGGTCTGGTGGAGTAAGGAGGAAAGAACAGAAGTGTCTACAATACTTTCTGACATCGGCGAGCACCTGTATCGAGGGGAGGCGGAGGCCGTGGTCCGGCTGATTCGCCGGGGGCTCGAAACGGGAATGACGCCGATGGAGCTCATCAACGACGGTTTGATCGCCGGCATGGACCAGGTCGGTCGCGACTTCCGGGATGGAATTATGTTCCTGCCCGAGGTGATGGTCGCGGCCCGCGCCATGCACGCCGGCATGGACATCTTGCGGCCGCTCTTGACAGAGTCTGACATGCCCAGTGCCGGCAAGGTGTTGCTGGGCACTGTTAAGGGCGACGTACACGACATCGGCAAGAACCTGGTGTCGATGCTGCTCCAGGGCGCTGGGTTCGAGGTGATAGACCTGGGCACAGACGTAACGCCCGAGCGCTTCGTCGAAGCTGTGGCGGCAGAGCAGCCACATGTGGTCGGCATGTCAGCCCTGCTTACGACGACAATGCCCGCCATGCAGACTACCATCAAGGCCCTTGCAGAAGCCGGCCTGCGCGATCAGGTCAAAGTCATAATCGGCGGTGCACCGACGTCTCCTGAGTACGCTGCCCAGATCGGCGCTGACGCCCACGGGGTTGATGCATCAGCCGGCGTGGACCTGATTCGTCAGTGGGTGAAGGAGGCGAAATGAAGGCGGCGGTCCTGTACGAGCCCGACTCGCGTTTTGTCGTCGAGGATGTGCAACTGGAAGACCCGCACCCTGGCGAGGTGTTGGTTCGCATTGCCGCCAGTGGCGTGTGCCACTCCGACTGGCACGTGGTCACAGGGGCAACCAAACATCCACTGCCTGCGGTGCTGGGACATGAGGGGGCCGGCATTGTCGAAGCTGTGGGCGAGGGGGTTACCCGGGTACAGCCTGGTGACCACGTCATTCTGAGTTGGGCACCCGATTGTGGCACCTGCTTCTACTGTGTCCGCGGGCAGCCCAACCTGTGTGAGACCTTTCTCAAGCCGATTTGGGCCGGCACTCTGCTGGATGGTACCACTCGCCTGCGCATCGAGGGAGAGCCGGTCTACCACTTTGCCGGCCTGGCCACCTTCGCCGAGCAGACCGTCGTGCTCCAGGAAGCGTGTGTGCCCATTCGCAAGGACGTGCCTCTCACCGTGGCGGCTCTGGTCGGGTGTGCGGTGACGACGGGGGTTGGGGCTGCCATGAACACGGTTCAGGTCCGCCCCGGCGACAGCGTTGTGGTCTACGGCTGCGGCGGTGCAGGGTTGAACATCTTGCAAGGAGCTGCGCTGTGTGGTGCAGAAACTATCATTGCCGTGGATCGCGTGCCGGCCAAGATGGAGTTGGCCCGGACTTTTGGTGCCACTCACACCTTGATGGCCGGCGAAGAAACGATCCAGAGCATTCGGGAGCTGACCAATGGCCGCGGCGCTGACTACGTGTTCGAAGCGATCGGCCTCCCATCGGTCCAGGAGGAGGCCCTGAGGGCGGTACGACCCGGTGGAACGCTGGTTCTGGTCGGGCTCGCGCCCATGGGCACGGCTACCAACTTCCCCAGCGCGCTGCTGACGCGGCAGGAGAAGCGCGTCGTAGGGTCCTATTACGGCACTGCCAACACGCGGCGCGACTTCCCAATGATTCTGGACTTGTACATGGCCGGCAAGCTCAAGCTGGACGAACTCATCTCACGCGAGTATACTCTGGACAGGATCAACGAGGCTTATGAGGCTATGCTGAGCGGTGAGGTGGCGCGTGGGGTGATCACCTTTCCCCAGTAAACAAAGGGACAGGAGATATTGATGGAACTTGAACGGACTCTGACAAGCGCTGTTGCCATCAAAGATCCATCTGATGGGGTGGCTGAACGCCAGCAGGTGATCACTAGCTTGTGTGGCATCTGCGATGCCGGCTGCGGTGTCAACGTGTATCTGGAAAATGGCATGATCCATCACATTGAGCCGTTGCCTGATCACCCAAGAGGGAGTTGTTGCCCGCGAGGCATGCGGGCCCGAGAGATCGTTTACTCGAAGGACCGGCTGCTGTATCCCATGCAGCGGGTCGGGCCTAAAGGAACGGATACGTTCGAGCGCATTTCGTGGGATGAGGCGATGGATAAAATCGTCAGCCGGCTGCGACGGGTGGCGGACCGCTGGGGACCAGAGGCGATTTGCATGTACACGGGTCGTGGCAACTTCGAGCGATCGCTGCTGGATATGTTTGGGCCGGCTGGGACCCGTGAATCCTCTGCCTCCAGCCTGTTCTTCCCCTTCGGTTCTCCCAACACCACTGGCGTCGGCGCGATCTGCTACGTGGCGCATGGCAAGATCGCCCCTCAAGCGACATTCGGGGCTTACACTCTGGACATGTTCAACGATGTGGATCAGGCAGAACTCATCGTTGTGTGGGGAGCCAATCCGGCTACGGACTCACCGCCCACTATGCTCAAGCGCATCAAAGCAGCCCAGCGACGAGGCGCTCAAGTCGTCGTTATTGATCACCGGCGCAGTGAGACCGCCAAAGCAACACGGGCGCGTTGGGTGGGCATTCGGCCAGGCACGGATGGGGCACTGGCTTTGAGTATGATCCATGTGCTCATTCAAGAGGGTCTGTACGACCGCGAATTCGTGGAAAAGTGGACCATCGGGTTCGATCAATTGCGGGACTACGTGCAGCAATTCCCGCCGGAAGAGGCTGAACGAATTACTTGGGTCCCTGCCCAGACCATACGCGAGCTGGCCAGAGCCATCGCCAGTGCTCAGGGGGCTGCACAGGTGATGTACACTGGCCTGGAGTACACTAACAGCGGTGTGCAAAACATTCGAGCCACTCTCATTCTGTGGGCACTGGCCGGCCAGTTGGACGTTCCCGGCGGTATGGTGTTCAAGATGCCGGGGACAGATTTCCGGCCCAACCGCATCCTGGTCGAGCCCCCCACCCACGTCGACCCCGTCGGCAAGGACAAATACCCGTTGTATCACTTCTTTCGCAATGAAGCCCATGCCATGGAACTGCCGCGGGCGATCCTGGACGGTGACCCCTATCCTATCCGAGCCATGTTCATTGGCGGCTCTTCGATCATCACGGCTTACCCGCAGCCCGACTTATGGCGGCGCTGTTTCGAGAGGCTGGATTTTCTGGTGGTGGTGGATCGCTTCCTGACGGCTGATGCTCTCTATGCTGATGTCGTACTGCCGGCCACGACCATGTTCGAAATCGAGTCCTACATGACCTACGGCCCACACATCCAACTGCGCCGGCGGGTCATCGAGCCGCTGGGTGAAGCGCGCAACGACTACCTGATCCGCGCTGAGTTGGCGTGCCGGCTGGGGTATGGTGACATCTACCCGCAGACCGAAGAGGAGATGCTGGAATTTGCGCTGGAAGGTACCGGAGTCACTGTAGAGATGCTGCGGGAGAATCCCACGGGAGTGTCCAGACCGGTTCCGGAGATGGTTTACAGGAAGTGGGAGCACGGGTTGCTGAGGCGAGATGGCCGGCCCGGCTTTGAGACCCCCTCCGGCAAATTCGAGATCACATCTAACCTCCTGGCCGCGTATGGCTATGATCCCTTGCCCGTCTACACCGAACCGGTGGAGGGTCCCGTTGCCGCGCCCGATCTGGCGAAGACCTATCCATTGGTATTCAACTCAGGGGCCCGAGTCCAGTCCGACTTCCGGTCTCAGCACCACAACATCCCGGGATTGTTGAAACTGCGTCCAGAACCGCTGGTGACGTTGAATCCGAGGGATGCAGTTGCCCGAGGGATTGAGGACGGCGACGAGGTGTTCGTCGTGTCGCCACGAGGTCGGGTGCCGTTTAGAGCTCGAGTGACAGAGGACATCATGCCTGGCGTTGTTGAGGTGAACATGGGAGGCGGCAGCCCTATTGCCGCCGAAGCATGGCGCCAGGCCAATGTCAACGAGCTCACGGACCCGGACAACCGTGATCCCATCTCCGGCTTTCCTGTCTACAAGGCGTTGCTGTGTGACGTGGTGAAGGTACAAGGTTGACTTCGGGAGGCAAACTGTTGCGACAAATCGTGGAATGCGTGCCAAATTTCAGCGAAGGACGACGCAAGGAGACCGTCGATCAAATTGCCGGCGCCATCCAGCAGGCCGGCGCTGTGAAGCTCCTGGATGTGGAGATGGACCCGGACCACAATCGATCGGTGATCAGCTTTGTGGGGCCGCCGGCAGCCGTCGAGAAAGCCGCCTTCGCGGCCGTGCAGCGCGCTGCCGAGTTAATCGACATGGAAAAGCATCGCGGCGAACACCCGCGGATGGGAGCGACGGACGTGGTACCCTTTGTGCCCATCGCCGGCGTCACCATGGACGACTGTGTAGCCATGGCTCGACGGGTTGGCCAACGCATCGGCGAGGAACTGGGCATCCCTGTCTACCTCTACGAGGCCGCCGCCACACGGCCTGACCGTCAGAATCTGGCCAACATCCGTCGGGGCGAGTACGAGGGCCTCAAAGAGGCGATCCTGACGGACCCAGACCGGGCCCCCGATTTCGGGCCACGCCGGCTGGGCCGGGCCGGCGCCACGGCCGTGGGGGCACGCCCGCCGTTGATCGCCTTCAATGTGAACCTGGGCACCGACAACATCGAGATCGCCAACCGAATCGCGCGGGCTGTACGCCATTCCAGTGGCGGGTTGCGCTTTGTCAAGGCTCTGGGGTTTGAGCTGGCGGAGCGGGGGATCGTGCAGGTGTCCATGAACATGACGAACTACGAAAAAACGCCCCTGTTTCGTGTGTTCGAGATGATTCGGCGGGAGGCTCAGCGCTATGGCGTGCCGGTTGTGGGGAGCGAGATCGTGGGGCTGACGCCGGCTGCGGCCCTCATCGACGCTGCCGATTTCTTCCTGCAACTCGAAAACTTCGATCCACAGCAGCAGATTCTCGAGAATCGCCTGGCTGAAGAGCCTTCCATCATGCCCCAACCTTTCCTGGATGCCCTGGCAGCCGGCACAGCCACACCAGGCGGCGGCAGCGCGGCAGCGGTGGCCGGCGCGATGGGTGCGGCTCTGGTGCACATGGTCGCCGAATTGACGATCGGGCGCAAGAAGTATGCGGACGTCGAGGCCGAGATGATCCGGGTGCGCGATCAGGCCGCCGGCCTGCAGGCGCGCCTGTCGAATCTGGCTGAGGAAGACATGGCCGCCTTCGACCAGGTGATGGCCGCCTACCGCCAGCCGAAGGAGACCGAGGAGCAGAAGCAGGCTCGCCAGGCGGCTATCCAGGAGGCGCTGCGCGAGGCCATTCGGGTGCCCATGGAGACGGCGCAGGCCGGCGTCGAGGTGCTCCGCCTGGCCCGGCTGGCAGCGGAGCAAGGGAATGTGAACGCCCGTAGCGACGCGGTGACAGCCGGCCACCTGGCCCATGCAGCCGTACGAGGCGCGGCCCAGAACGTCATCATCAACGCCGATGGCCTCACCGATGAAACCGAAGCCGACGGGTATCGCAGCCAGATTGCGGGGATCGAGAGCGAGGCTGGCCGGATTCTCCAGGAGATCACAGGGTAAAAT
>CAYYSH010000199.1:0-5723 GCA_964474265.1 uncultured Anaerolineales bacterium | reverse complement strand
GAGCCTCATCGACCGTCACCGGCGAGCAGTAATCTTTCCACAACATCGCATATCTCCAATACTACACGGCTTCTACGCGGCTACACGGCCACCCGTTCCCCCACGCACCACCTATCCGCTCATCCGCTGCCCATCCGCTGTCCGCTGCCCATCCGCTCATCCGCCCCCCATCCGCTTATCCGCTGCCAGCGCGTCCAGGAAATAAATCGAGGTGCGAATTCCCTTGTAGAAATTCTCAATGCTGAACTTCTCATTCGGCGAATGCAGCCGATCATCGGGCAACCCAAAGCCCATCAGAATGGTGGGGATCCCCAACTTCTCGATGAACATGCCCACAACCGGAATTGAGCCACCTTCGCGAGTGAAGACCGGCGTATTGCCGAAACCCAGCTTATAGGCTTTCACCGCTGCCTGCATTTCTGGAATGTCTCGATCGATCAGAACCGGCACCGCCCCAACCAAATCGCGCACCTCAACATGCACCTCGGGAGGCGCGAGCTGTTGAACATGCTCGCTGAACAGTCGGAAAATGCGGTCAGGGTCCTGATTTGGCACCAGGCGCATGCTGATCTTGGCTGATGCACGTGCCGGGATGATCGTTTTACCCCCTTCGCCAGTGAAGCCACCCCAGATGCCGTTCACGTCCAGCGTCGGACGGGCTGAGATGCGCTCCAGGGTGGTGTAGCCGGCCTCACCCCACAGTCGGCTCACGCCGGCCTCGCGCCGAAAACTCTCTTCATCGAAGGGTACCCGGGCCAGCGTTGCCCGCTCTTCATCATCCAGCCGCACATTGTCGTAAAAACCGGGTATCGTGATGCGACCATCGCTGTCTTTGAGAGCAGCGATGATACCACATAATGCATTGGCCGGATTGTGAACCGCCCCGCCAAACGTCCCGGAATGCAGATCGTGATCAGGCCCGGTGACGACCACCTCCGTGTACACCATCCCGCGCAACCCGTACAGAATTGACGGTTGATCGGGTGCCAGAATGTGGGAATCTGAAACCAGGGCGATATCGGCCGAAAGGCGGTCCAGATGCTCGTCGATGAACTCACCCAGGTGCGGGCTACCAACTTCCTCTTCGCCTTCAATCATAAACTTTATGTTAACAGGAAGCCTGCCGGCTGTCTCCAGATAGGACTGTACACTTTTCAGATGCGTGAAGAACTGCCCCTTGTCATCCGAAGCGCCGCGAGCGTACAGATTCCCGTCCCGAATGGTCGGCTGAAATGGGTCAGTGTGCCATTCATCAAGAGGATCGACTGGCTGCACGTCATAGTGACCATAAACGAGCACAGTCGGTGCATCTGGGCCGGCCTTCCCCCACTGGCCAAAGACCACCGGATGCCCCTTTGTGAAATAGATGCGTACGTCTTCCAGCCCAATGGCAACCATTTGATCGGCCACCCACTGGGCAGCCCGACGGATATCAGGTATGTGTTCGCGGAGGGTGCTGATACTGGGAATCGATAACAGTTCAATGAGCTCATTCAGATGTTGCTCTTTGTGTGAGTCGGCGTAGTCGATAGCTGTTTGTGTCATGACTGTCTCCAATCGGTATCTGAAATCGCGTTGAACCAGATTATATCATCTGACACGGAAAACGTGAAACGCGAGAAGCCCCCTACTCGATTCGGTTTCATTCCAGTGGTTTTGTCTGCTATAATCCGGGTAACCCGAGAAAGCGAGGACCAGTGAGATGTTGAAGCTGCAATTGTATCACGAAATGTACTATGTAGCGACTCCATCGATTGCGGAGCTAGATGCAGTACTGCAGGAAAAAGCCGGCGATGCTGAGGCTTATCACCTGCGGGGGATAGCCAACTTCCAGAACTTCGAGTTCCGGGCGGCTGCCCATGACTTCAGTCGCGCCATTGAACTCAGGCCCGATTTCGTGGATGCCATCTTTCATCGAGGGATCGTGCGTGTGGTGCGGGGGCGTTACAACGACGCCATCGAGGACTTCAACCGGGTGATCGAGCTACAGCCAGATCACGCCGCCGCGTACTACAACCGGGGCCGGCTGCACTACTGGAAAGGCGAATACGAAGCCGCCATCGCAGATTTCCAGAAGGCTCGAAAGCTAGACCCCCTGCTTGGCCGCGAGTTGAATCTCCGGTACGTCATCGGGGAATTGCAGCGTCGTCCCGATGACAACTCGGTGCTCACCCAGGTCCAGCGCATTATCGACCGACTCCTGGATCTGTAAGCAGAGAGGGGACTCAAAAGGGACTGACGGGGATAAAGAAGCCGCTAGCTCGCCTCGTGAAGCAGTTCACGTGCCCGTTCTTCGAGTGGCCGGGGAACCTGGACCTCTACTGATCCAAGACCGCCACCAACCAGACCAAAGACGGTAGCACCACTCTCGTAACGAAGCAGAACCGGGATGTCCTCTGTTTCCAGCTTGCCCTTGATCACATGAGCCTCGGGCAGGCTGCCGGCCACGTACACGGTCACGTAGGGAGATTCGCCGCCAGGCCCACCAGCCCGTTCCCGGGGCTCCTGGGCTGCCTTTACCCGTTCAGGTTTCAGCCACGGCAACCGCAACCCCCAGCGTCCGACAAGGCTGCTCACGCTACTCCGATCCTCCTGTCAGATTCACAAGCTGCTCCAGGTCGGCGCCCAGCGCGTCCAGCTCCTGGCCGTACTTCGCCCAATCGCCGGCCCGCAGTGCTTCCTGGGCCGCTTCCCAGTGCTGCTGCGCGGACCGCGCCAGGTTGGCCACGTCTGGAGCCACCAGCGCCGGCGGGCCGACGCCGGCCCCTGGCGCTACCGGCGGGGCGGTGCCGGCGATCACCTGTTCCCCAAACAGACGCGCTAACGCGCCCTCAAAGGTCTCCGCCCAGGCCACGTCCCCGCCAGATGACACGATGACGCGCTTGAGCTCGGGCAATTCACTCGTCTCCGCTCGCAGGTACAACGGCTCCACATACATCAGTGATTTCCCAACCGGGATTACCAGCAAGTTGCCGCGAATTACATCCGAACCCCGCTGGCTCCACAGGGAAAGCTGGGCAGAGATCTCGGGGTCCTGGTCTATCAGTGCCTCGATCTGGCTGGGGCCGTAGATGAGTTCCTGCTTGGGGAACTCGTAAACGACAAGCTCACCATAGTGCGGATCATCGGAGCGGCCGGCCATCCACGCAATCAGATTATCACGCCCGACAGGAGTGAAGGGCACGATCAGCACAAACTCCGCCTGCTCTTCCCCGATCAGCCGCATGATCACGTAGTACGGTTCCATTGTCACCTGACGCCCGGCCTGGAGGGTCTCAGCCGGGATGGCCCAGACATCCTCCTGGTTGTAAAACGTGTTCGGGTTCTGCATGTGATAGATGCGATATACCTCGCTCTGAACTCGGAACAGCCCTTCGGGGTATCGACGATGCTGGCGGATGGTGGCCGGCATCTCTTCCATCGGCGTAAAAAGCCCCGGGAACACTTTGGACCACGTCTGGATCAGCGGATCGTCCGGATCTGTGACGTAGAACGTCATAGTGCCATCATAGGCGTCAATGGTGATTTTGACGCTATTGCGGATGTAGTTGATACCACGGTACGGCGATAGCATTGGGTCACGTGCTTTCAACCGCTCCGAGCCCAGTGGCTCTGAGTACGGGTAGCTTCTCGTAGCCGTGTAGGCATCCTGAATCCAAACCAGCCGGCCATCTATGACAGTGAGATAGGGATCCCGATCATACAGCAAGAACGGCGCAACCCGGCGCACCCGCTCTTGAATGTTCCGATAGAACATGACCCGGCTCTCAGGCGTGAAGACATCCGTAAACAGAATTCGAGTGTCCCCAAATCGGTAGGCAAAAGCCAGACGCCTGAAGAAGGAGCCAATGGAAACCCCTCCGACCCCTTGGTAGGTGGTCCGGATGTTGGCCTCGCCGCTCGGATAGTCGAATTCCTCCACGTCGGTCTTCACAAACACATACGTGGTTGGCTTTTCCCCGTAATAAATCTGCGGTCGTTCAATCTCCAAAGGCACGGAAATCTGGGGCGGCAGGTCCTTGATGTATAGCAGTGGCAGGCCACGGCTGTTGATTTCGTTCACCGGGTTCATCACCACGCCGTAGCCATGCGTGAACTCCAAATGCAGGTTCACCCAGGTCGGATTCTGGAGCTGACGTACGTCCAACTCCCGCGCCGAGAGCATGACCTGCTGATACTCATCCCCAAAGTGGTATCGGTCGATGTCAACGTCTTCGAAATCGTAGTACGATCGGATTTCCTGAAGTTGCGCATACGTCTGTTGTAATGCCCGGTAATCCCACAACCGGATGTTGTCTGTCGTTGCCTGGTCAGCCTGCAGTTCTTCCACAGTCACGCGCGCTTGCGGCGTGAACGTCTGGGTCTGCAGGCTGTCGAGGGAGTAAGCTTTCAAGGTGCTGGCGATATTGTATTCGATGTATGGGCGTTCGCGGGCGAACTCGTTGGGCTCAACGACGTAGTTTTGGAGAATGGCAGGGTAGATTCCCCGCAGCGCAATGTTGGCCACCAACCACAGGCCAACAGCGCCGGCCGGCACCCACCAGTTCCGCGTGACCAGGCTGGCCAGCAACAACAACGCCACCAACACCACCAGCGCTGTCAGGACGTTCAACGCCAGCAACTCGCCGTGAATATCGGTGTAACTCGCCCCGAAGACGACGCCTCGCGTTGAGTACAGCAAGTCGAAACGGTCGAGCCAGTAACCCAGGCTCCAGATCAGCGCGAGACCCACACCCAGCAGCGTCAGGTGGATCCGCATGTACCTCGGCAGGCTGTAAATGCGGTGGCGCAACTGTGGCAGTCGGGCCAGGGCATACAGGCCGGCGGTGCCCAGGAGAGCAAAGACAAACACTGCCATGAACCATCCCTGGAGAAAGTGATAGATGGGCAGTTGAAACACGTAGAAGCCAATGTCCCGACCGAAAATCGGATCACTTGTACCGAAGGGGGTTCGATACCAAAAGCGCAGCGCCTCGTCCCACTGGCTGCCAGCGCCGGCACCCATCAACAGCGCCAGAAATCCCGAGATGGCAACGATACCAATGCCCACCAGAGGACGATTGAGCACAGGCTCCTCAAAGAACACAGGCTCCCGGTGCACGAGCTGACGGGCAGCCCACCAGTTGCCACCGATCAAGAGCAACGAAGCAATGAACGCGACCGCAAAAAGGATCCACCGTGGCAGCAGGCTGATCCAGAAAACGCGAGTTAAATCTCGGGCCTGGAACCACAGCAGGTCTGTGTAGAATTCGGCAAGGGACGAAAATATCACGAAAAAGGCGATAATCGCGGCCAGCAACAGCCAGAAGGTTCGGCCTAGGGGTAATTCCGGGATCTCTGGTGGCCTAGGTGGCCGGCGCTCGCCAGGACCTCGCATCCAGTCTGGTATATTTCTCATACGTCAATTATAGCACACATTCGGCCTGAGCAAAGGAAAGCGTGGCCCGCCTAATGAGAAAGACACTGTGTCCTCGAGTTTGGCCATTCTGCTGATACCACAACAGGTTGAGGAGTAAGGCACGCCCACGTGCCGTATCTTAGAGCCCGTTCACATCCTTCGACGGACTCAGGACAGGCTCCGGCGTGCTCACTCCTCAAAATGGCCGAAGTCGAGTTGTCCATCCCCGGCCGTTAGTCGCTGGCAGAATCGCGGCTTGCGCGCCCTAACTCTCCACAAAAAGTGGCACGAATTTGAACTGGGTGACATCCACCAGCCCCTGATC
>CAYYSH010000198.1:0-5754 GCA_964474265.1 uncultured Anaerolineales bacterium | reverse complement strand
ACTTCGTAGACCGGCATGTTGAAGGCTTCTACCAACTCGCGGATACGGTCCATCTGGATGCGCAGGGAGTCGGCCATTTCCACTCGCTGGGCCTTGTACTCAGCGTATTTCTCTTTGCGGGAGCTGTAGCCGGCATCGAAGCTGACAGCGATGTAGTCCGGTTTGTGCTCTTCGAGCACTTTCAACAGCATCGATGCGAAGCCATACGTGGCATTTGTCGGTTCACCCTGACTGGTAGACATGTCAGCCGGCAGGGCATGGAACGCCCGATAGGCCAGGGCGTGACCGTCGATTAAAACCAGGGTCTTGCGTTGCGTGTTATCTTTCATCTTTCTTGTCCCAACGTGGAAATTGTACCCTGTGGCTGTGTCAAAGTCAAAGCTTGATAGCTTTTTGACGCACCTGGTGGGATGTGGTATAATGCCATCATCATTTTTCCGCCCTATTACGTCCACTCTTGTCAAACTTCAGTTTGTCTTGAAGCATCTTCGTTCGATCGACTACCGAGAGTCTGGTAAAGCTTGCCTCGAACCGACGATGTCGGTAGAGGTGTGGTCGTTTTGTCCGTTGAGGTCGGCGCGATAGGGGGCGTGCACTGTGGCCGGGCTTATCGTGCCCAATAGTGCGTGAGGAGGCACGGAGAGATGACAAATCGAGTGGATCCGCTAGATGGCCTGGTAGAAGATTTTATGGCGCAAAGGATTAGCCGGCGTCAATTCCTCCGTAGGGCTGCCATACTGGGCCTGTCCCTTGGGTCAATTGAGTCGTTGCTGACGGCGTGTGTGGCTCCCACCGCTCCTGGTGGAGCACCCAAGGCTGAGCGTCCCATCAAGGTGGGCATCATCGATACTTACAGTGGGCCGCCGGCGGTCTTCGGCGAGGATGCTCTCAACGGGTTCAAGCTGGCCCTCGAGGAAATCAACAAAGAGGGTGTCCTGGGGACAACGATTGAGTTCACCACGCGGGACGAGAAGTTCAAACCCGACGTTGGGCTCAATATGGCCAAGGAGTTGGTGCTTCAGGAGAATGTCGACATCCTGGCCGGCGTCATCAGCAGCGCGACGGCTCTGGCTGTGTCCGAGTATGCGAAAGAACAGAAGGTGCCCTTCATTGTGTGGATCGCGAAGAGCGAGAAAGTCACAGGAGCGAAAGGGCATCGCTATGTGTTTCGAACGGGTGAAAACACGGCCATGGCTGGCAAGGCCGGCGCGATTGCCCTGGCCAAAAAGCCATACACCAAGTACTGGATTGCCGGCGATGACTACGAGTACGGCCATGCCATTGCTGATGCGGCCTGGAACAATCTGACGGAAATGAAGCCGGACGTGGAGTTGATTGGGGAATCCTGGTGGAAGGTCGGTGAACCTGACCTGATCCCGTACCTGACCGCAATTCAGGCCGCCAAGCCGGATGCCGTTATCTTCGCCACGGGTGGTGCCAGTATGGCCAACGTCTTGAAGGCGATCAAGACGACCGGCATGTCGGAAGAGATTCCGATCTGGATTCACACCGCGACAGATCACGCCGTTCTGAAGCCGCTTGGCGCGGAAGCCCCAGAAGGTGTGATGGGTACCATGGACTATCATTTCTATTTCCCCGACACACCCGCGAATCAGAAATTTGTCAAGGCGTTTGAGGAAGCGTACGGGAACCCACCTGGCTTTCCTGCGTTCCATGGTTACATCACAGCCCATTTCATCGCTGAAGCGTTCAGGAAGGCCGGCTCTCTCGACAAGGAAAAGTTCATCGACGCGCTGGAGGGATTGAAGATAGACAGCCCCGTTGGTGAGATCGAGATGCGTGCTTGTGACCATCAGGTGGTGTTGCCCATATTCATGGGTGTAACCAAACGGGAGCCGGGCAAGGATTTTCTCATAGCTAGCGATATCGTGACGCTCAGCGGCGAGGAAGTGATGCCCTCGTGCGAGGAGATAGAAAAAGAGCGTGCAGCTTCCCAGTAGGCGCGGTAGGTCGCTGGCAGGGCAGTGCCGGCGCAGTCGAAGGCCGGCATTTTTGTGATAGCCAGACGAACTTGCTCGTGCCCAGGGGAAGTTGATCTGGAGAGTGTCAGGGCTTGAGAATGTCGAGGAGTGAGGCATCCCGGATGCCTTGCAGAACTGCATCTGGGGATGCTGACTCCTCGTTTTTTCAACGGCTGCTTGTGCTTAGCCCGCGGAAGCGTGGCGGGGCAATCTCCGGCTTACCCTGGCCGTCAGGGTAGAGTCCGGGCTTGAGGCGTTGTATCGCATTGTGGCTTGGGGCTCGAGATCTCCAGCTACTGCTTGTTCCAAGGATATCTCTGTGATGGAGTTCGGGCAAAGCTTTAGCTATGCTGCATTGGTCAGCCAGTTGTTGGTCGGTCTGAGTCGCGCGATGATTCTGTTCATCGTTACCGCCGGCCTCAGCTTCGTTCTGGGTATTCTCAGGGTGCCAAACATCGCACACGGCTCGTTGTACATGATCGGTGCCTTTTCAGCCTTCACGATTGCCAATCTGTTTGGCAGCAGCCCTGCCGGCTTCTGGCTGGCGCTCCTGCTGGCTCCCTTGATCGTGGCGCTGGTAGGCTTCATCGCCGAAAGGGCGCTGCTGTCTCACCTGTACCAGCGGGAGCACTTAATGCTGATTCTGTTTACCTTTGCTCTGATGCTCATCCTGGGGGATCTGGTAAAGCTGGTTTGGGGCGCAGAGTACAGATCGGTCATGGCTCCCCCGGTCTTCAGAGGTTCGGTTTCCGTTCTTGGTGCTTCGATCCCCCGTTACAATCTGTTTCTTCTGGTTATAGGGCCTCTCGTGGCTGTAGCCTTGTGGCTCTTTGTGACGCGGACAAAAGTGGGCAAGATTGCTCGGGCGGCCGCAGTCGATCGGGAGATGGTAGGGGTCCTGGGCATCAATGTGAGCCTCGTATTTGCAGGGGCATTCGTGTTGGGGTGTTATCTGGCCGGCCTGGGTGGGGCTCTCATTGCGCCTACGGTGAGCATCACCCTGGGGATGGATCACACTATCATCATTGAGGCCTTTCTCATCGTAACCATCGGGGGATTGGGCAATATTTGGGGGGCTCTGGTCGGCTCTCTCATCTTCGGTATAAGCCAATCTTTTGGCGTTCTCTTCTGGCCCCAGTTCGCCATCGTCTTTCCGTACGCGGCTGTGGTGGTCATCTTGCTGTTGCGGCCTACAGGGTTGCTCAAGTCAGTCTGGTAACGAGGGAAGTGTTGTTTAGGTCGAATGTAAAATCCTTGGGTGGGATGACGGAAAGGCGCATCGGGGCCTTTGCCGGCGTTATCGAGCAGCGGTGGCTCGGATTGGGCGTAGCCACATTGGTTCTGTTGCTCATATTGCCCCTGTTTGCACCGCTGTTTTACACCTACGTGCTCGCTTCGATTTTCGTGACGGCCCTGCTGGCATTGAGCCTCAACCTGGTTCTCGGCTACGGCGGCCTGTACCAGTTCCATCATGGTGTCTTCTACGGCGTAGGGGCGTATACCGTTGCCTTGGCGCTCACCCGAGGCTCGCTGCCGGCGTGGATCGCATACCTGGCCGGCCCCATCGTAGCAGCCGTGATTGGACTGCTCATCGGCTGGTTCTGCGTGCGGTTGACCCAGTTGTACTTTGGCATGCTCCAGATTTCTCTGGGCTCGCTTATCTGGGCTATCGTGTTTCGATGGTACTCTTTCACCGGGGGTGATGACGGGATCCACGGCATCCCTGTCCCCTCCATTCTCGGTCCGCTGCGCAACTCTTATTACTTCATCCTGTTGATCTTTGCCGTTTGCCTGGTTGTCCTCTACCTGGTTGTAAAATCTCCGTTTGGGGCCACGCTTCAAGCTATCAGAGACAATCCGCAGCGGTGCGAGGCGGTTGGCGTCAACGTCAGGCGTCATCAACTGATCGCCATCGTGATCGCCAGCTTCTTCGCTGGAGTGGCCGGCGTCCTGTACACGGTGCTGGAACGCTCTGTCTTCCCCGATTTGCTGTTCTGGGTTTTGTCCCTCGAAATCTTCATTATGTGTCTTTTGGGGGGCTGGTATACGTTTCTTGGACCGGTATTGGGAGCTGCCATCATGGTTGCCTTGCGCACTTTTGTTGGCCGGCACACCGAGTACTGGACGCTGATTCTGGGAGTCATCCTGATCCTGCTAATCTTTTTCCTGCCCGAGGGCGTGATGGGCTTTGTCACCCAAAAGCTAAAGCCTCGGCAAAAGGAAGTTCCAGAGGGGGTCGTCAGGTAAATGCTGCGAGTGGAAGCCGTATATAAGTCGTTCGACGGCTTCATGGCAGTCAATGGCGCCAACCTTCATGTCCCAGCGGGCTCGTTGGTGGCTGTGATCGGCCCCAATGGGGCCGGCAAAACAACATTGTTTAACCTCATCACCGGTCAACTGAAGCCGGATCGCGGCAAGATCCTCTTCAAAGGAAAGGACATCGCTGGGTTGCCTCCTTACGAGATTTGCGAGCGAGGCATAGCCAGGTCATTCCAGATTGTCAACATCTTCCCCCGGCTCACCGTTTTTGAGAATGTCCAGGTGGCCGTTCTGTCCCAGCAGAGGAAGAGCACCAATCTCTTTTACCCGGCCCAAAATTTGGCTGTTCGGGAAACATACGCCATTTTGGAAAGCCTGGGCCTGGCAGACAAGGCCGGCCACATTGCCGGCTCGCTCTCCCATGGTGATCAGAAAATCCTGGAGATTGCCATGGCGCTGGGCAACGAGCCGGATCTGCTCATCCTGGATGAGCCGACAGCCGGCATGTCCCCGGAAGAAACATTTGCCACCATGGAGTTAATCAAACACCTCGCCGATATGCGCGGCATCACCATCCTGTTTTGTGAGCACGACATGGAAGTGGTGTTCTCCGTTGCGCAAAGCATCATGGTCATGCACCAGGGACGCACGCTCATCCAGGGAGAGCCTGAAGAGGTGCGCAGGAATGAAGCGGTGCAAGAAGCTTACCTGGGCAGTACTCTGACTTCACCGGAAGGAGACGTGTGATGCTCGAGGTCGAGGGAATTCACACCTTCTACGGCCTGAGTCACATTCTCTTTGGCGTCTCGCTCAAAGTTGAGCCAGGAGAGGTGGTGTGTTTGCTTGGCAGGAACGGGGCCGGCAAAACGACCACATTAAAAAGCATTATTGGCCTTACACCGCCGAAACAGGGTAGCATCCGGTTCAAAGGGGAAGAGATTACGGGCACGCCCCCTTACCTGTTGGCCAGAAAAGGACTCGGTTACGTGCCTGACGACAGGCGCATCTTCGCCGACCTCACGGTGGGTGAGAATCTGGAGATAGCGGCGCGACCGGTCGAGGGACGAGGCTGGGTTTGGGATAGGGAGAAGGTGTATGAGCTCTTCCCTGTCCTGAAAGAAAAGGAGTCCCACAAGGGGGGGCATCTCAGCGGCGGTGAACAGAAGATGCTGGCCATCGCCCGGGCACTGATGGGTAACCCGGAACTCCTTCTCCTGGACGAGCCCACCGAGGGCCTGGCTCCGCTGCTGGTTCATGCTCTGGAAGAGCAGATACGCAAACTCAAGGAATTTGGCCTGACAGTACTGCTGGCTGAGCAAAACGTCAGGTCTGCGCTGCGGCTGGGCGACCGAGGGTACATTATCGACAACGGTCAGATTCGCTACGAGGGGAGTATTGCGGAATTGAGAGCCAACGAGGACGTAAGAAAGAAATATCTGCTGGTCTAGTACTCCGTCAAGGCGATTTTGATAATCCGTCATTTACAGGAGTTACGCGGTCAAGACCGAGACGC
>CAYYSH010000197.1:3107-5770 GCA_964474265.1 uncultured Anaerolineales bacterium | reverse complement strand
TGCGGGCAACCCGGCGGGCTTCTTCGGGGTTACCGATGCCGAACCCGACTGCCAGCGGCAAATCGGTCACGTGCCGGACACGCCGCACGAAGGCTTCCAGATTTGCCGGCAGGTGGTCCCGCGCCCCGGTCACGCCGGTGAGTGAGACCAGGTAAATGAACCCGGTGGACATCTCCACGACGCGGCGAATGCGTGCGTCGTCGCTGGTAGGTGCCAGCAGAAAGATCAGATCCAGGTCGCAGGCACGGCAGGCTGTTCGGAGTTCTTCAGCCTCTTCGGGGGGAAGGTCAGGGACGATCAGGCCATCAGCGCCGGCCTGGGCTGCCTCCTCGCAGAATTGGCCCGGACCGCGCTGAAAGATGGGGTTGTAGTAGCCCATGAGGATGAGCGGCACCTCGATGCCGCGCCGGCGCAACTCGGCCACGGTCTGGAGACAGGTTTCGACGGTTGTGCCTTGCTCCAGGGCTCTGTGCGTTGCTTGTTGAATGGTAGCCCCGTCGGCTAGCGGGTCCGAGAAAGGGATGCCGAGCTCGACCAGGTCAGCGCCGGCCTCCACCACAGCAGAGACCAGATCCGGCGTCAGCGCCGGGCTGGGGTAGCCAATAGTGAGGTAGGGCATCAGCGCAGGCCGGCCGGTCCGTCGAAGGGCTTTGAAAGTGGGCGTAATGCGACTCATCGTGTTTGTCCATTCACCAATTCATTTCTCAATTAAGACCTGCCAGTGGCTGTGTCTATGTCCGTCATCCACTGTCTCCGTGAGCTCAATCTCGAACCTGGCGAAGTCCGAGAGGAGTTCCTCAACTTCAGCACGGTCGCTGAAGTGATGTGGCGCGCCGGAATCCGGACCGGTGGTGGTGATGAAAGTGTTGGGCGCAATCTCCTCGCCCTGACGGTAGCGATCGCTGCGAGTAGACAGGAACGTGACCAACCCCAGTCCACCCGGCCGCAAGACTCGATGAATCTCGGAGACTGCCTCGCGCATCCGATCCAGGGTGGTGTGGTAGATGACGTGGAGGCTCACGAGGGCATCGAAGCTCCCGTCGGCGTAGGGAAGGCGCGTGATGTCCGCCATAGCCAGCCGAGCAGTGTAGCCTTCCTCCTCCAGCCATCGGCGGGCATGCTTCAGTCCGGTTTCGGCAATGTCAAAACCGTGGACCTCGAAGCCCTGCCGGGACAGATAGACCAGATGCCGGCCGGCACCGCAGCCCAAGTCCAACACCCGGTGCACGCCCCTCTCCCGCAAAGTCCCAACGAGGGCCACCAGTTTCTCGTGCGGTTCCCGCCAGCGGAACTCTTCCCGCTTGAAGAGCTCGTTCCAGATGGTCACGCTAGCGCAGATCAATCATATGCTCCAGGTCCGGCCCTGTCGAAATCAACGTCACTGGGACGCCGATGGCCTCCTGGATCCCGTCGATGAACGCGCGGGCGTCTGCCGGCAACTCCTCAAGCCGCGACGCGGCGAAGGCATCTTTGAAACGGCGGTCCAGGTTGGTGATGGCGATTTGTGTCGCGCCGTTGATCATCGCTGATCGTCGTGCCACGTCGTAGTCGAACTCGCCGATGCGACGTGGCCGGCCTGTCACTGCGCCAAACTCCTCCCAGCCGAGCGCCTGGACCTTCTCGCGCGGCATCTCGGTGGGGAAGGGGCCGGCGCCCACCCGTGAGGCGTACGCCTTGTAGACGACCACCACATCGTCTACCCGCGTCGGTCCCAGGCCGACATCGGCTGCGAAAGATGAGGCCGTGACGTCTTTGGATGTCACGTACGGGTAGTCGCCGTGGAAGAGCGACAGCCCAAAACCCTGGGAACCTTCGATGAGCACGTTTTGCCCGAGGCGGACGGCGGCGTTCACCTCGGCAGCGACATCAGCCAGGTAAGGTTGGAGGGCTTCGATCTGTTCGGCCAGCTTGATCTTGCGGCGCGCGCGCGCCTCGTTAGCCGGCCCGCACCCGGTCCCCGTCGTCCCCACCGTCTTCGACAGGTGCTTGGAGCCCCGATCCAGGTCGATATGCTCCTGCTCGATAATGGCGCAGTGGGGGTCCACGCCAACGCGATCAGCTACATCCAGGGTTTCGATCTCGCTTAGCAGCACTTCTGGGTTGACCAGCACGCCGGCCCCGATTAACAGCCGCGATGACGGATTGACAAACCCGCCCGGCAATTGCCGCATCACGATTTTCTGACCTTTGTGGTACACCGTGTGGCCGGCGTTTGGGCCGACGCCGGCCCGGGCGACAATGGCCGGATTGTCGGCCATGGCAAGGTAAGCTGAGATTTTGCCTTTCCCCTCGTCACCCCAGAAACCGCCGGCAATGATCGTTACGCTCATGTTAGTTTCTCCTTTCTACCTGTTCCTCCTGGCAACCTCGAATCCGTTGCCAAACTTGTCCACGCTAACTGGCTATTGCGTGGCCGGCAGCGGGACCACGCCGGTTTCCACGGCGTATGCTGCCAGGATGGCCAGGGTGTTCATGGTAGCGTGCATGATTACGCTGGGCCAGAGCGAGTTGGTGACTCGATAAAGGATGCACAGCAGCACACCGAGAACGAAAAGTGGCAACAGAGCGGTGGGCGTGAAGTGGACGAAAGCGAATACCAGTCCGTCGATAAGGGCGGCCACCCAGAAGCGATACCGCTGCATCAGTGCCGGCAGCAGGAAGCC
>CAYYSH010000197.1:381-3097 GCA_964474265.1 uncultured Anaerolineales bacterium | reverse complement strand
CGAGAGGCGCGGCTACGCCGGCCGCCAGCCACGCGATAGAAAGGCCGGCCAGACCTCCGCCGAAGATGGGAAGGATGTCGGGTTGCACACGCAGGTCGAACAGGGAGAGCAGGCCGGCCCAAATGGCGTTTACCACGAATGAGCCGAACAGAAGTGATCCTGCCAGACCACACCCCGTAGGCCAGTCGAAGGCCCGAAACCCGAGACTGCTCCACCCCACCCCATATTTTCGGATCGTGAAGAGCCACACCGGAACGATGAGAGCACTCTCCAGTACCAGAAGCAACACGCCGCTCAAGTAGTGACTGCCCACAGGGATGTGGGACGCCCTGGAAGCACGTGTGATGGCCAGCGCCATGGCAAAGGAGCCGAACATGAAACCGAACACCGCCGTGGCCCATGCCACATCTCGCAGTGTCCACGGCACGTCTGGCAGCGGCGATAAGGTACCACCGCCGGCGGGTGCGGCAGCTTTGTCGGCTGAGGGATCTCCAACCCCACCCGGATGCCCGGGCGTGCCGTTCACCAACTCGCGTTGACTCACAACGTGACTCCTAGTGCTTCTGCGAGGGTGTGCATATCTTTGTCCCCGCGTCCGGAAAGATTCACGATCACGATCTCGTCCGCCGACATCTGCGGAGCGCGCTTGATCGCTTCGGCGACAGCATGGGCCGATTCGAGGGCCGGGATGATGCCCTCGGCTTGTGAGAGGCGCTGGAACGCCTCAAGCGCTTCTGCGTCTGTCGCGTAGGTGTATTCAGCACGGCCAACATCGCGGAACATGCTATGTTCTGGCCCGACGGCCGGATAGTCCAGGCCGGCTGAGATGCTGTGGGTTGCTGCGATTTGGCCGTCCTGGTTTTGCAGCACAAAAGTTTTCGTGCCGTGAAGCACCCCCAGCCGGCCGAGCCGGGGATCGCTGAAGCGTGCAGCGTGCTTGCCGGTCTCGAGGCCTTCACCGCCGGCCTCCACCCCCACGAACGCAACCGGGTCGTCACGGAAGGCGTGGAACAGGCCCATGGCGTTGGAGCCACCGCCGACACAGGCGATGAGCACGTCAGGCAGCCGGCCCTCGAGCTCCAGAATCTGCTCCCGGGCCTCGCGGCCAATGACAGCCTGAAAATCCCGCACCATGGTGGGGTAGGGATGAGGCCCCAGCACAGAGCCGAGCAGGTAGAACGTACTGCGCACGTTGGTGACCCAGTCGCGGATAGCTTCGTTGATGGCATCCTTGAGGGTGCGGCTGCCGCTGTCGACGGGGCGAACCTCTGCGCCCAGAAGTTTCATGCGGAAGACGTTCAACGACTGCCGGCGGATGTCTTCCGTGCCCATGTAGATGACGCACTCCAGCCCCAGCATGGCGCACACGGTGGCCGTCGCCACGCCATGCTGGCCGGCTCCCGTCTCGGCGATGACGCGTCGTTTACCCATTCGCTCAGCCAGGAGCCCCTGGCCCAGGGCGTTGTTGATCTTGTGCGCGCCGGTATGCGCCAGATCTTCCCGCTTCAGATAGATCCGCGCGCCGCCAAGTTCCTCTGTCAGGCGAGCGGCAAAGGTCAGCGGGGTGGGCCGGCCAGCGTACACCCGGCACAAGGTCTCAAACCGTGCCATGAATGCGGGGTCTTCTCGCGCCTCGTAGTAAGCCTGTGCCAGCTCGGTGACAGCCGGCATCAAGGTCTCAGGCACGAAGGTGCCGCCGTAGGGGCCGAAATAGCCGGTGTGGTGAGGTTGGGTATCGGTGGATGGGTTCATAAGAGTCCTTTGAGTATTGAGTATTGCGTACTGCGTACTGCGTCAGTGGGATACGCAATACGCAGTACTCACTTCACGATCGCGCTTCTCACAGCCTCAACAAATGCCCGCACCTTACCATGATCCTTCTTGCCCGGCTCCGCTTCTACGCCGCTGGAGACATCCACCCCCCAGGGCTCGACGACCCGGATGGCGTCGGCAACGTTTTCGGGGGTGAGACCGCCGGCCAGCAACACGGGAAAACGCCAGGCCAGGACCTTGGCCGCGATCCAGTCGGTCGTCTCGCCCGTTCCACCGACCTTCCACGGGTGATAGGCATCGACCAGGAAAGCCGGTCGGTCGGGGGAGATCTCCATCACGGGCGCGTAAGTGGCCACGGCTGCTTCGGCGTCGCCCCGCTGCTTGGGGCGGATGGCTTTGTAGGCCCGCGGCTGGAGCATCCGGACCTCGATAGGAGGCTCGCTCCCGTGCAGTTGAGCCAGGTCCAGCCGGCATTGGTCGAGGATTTGGCGGACGCGGTGCACGGGCTCATCGACGAAGACGCCCACGTATTGCGTATTGCGCACTGCGTATTGCGTTGTCAGGGCCTCGATGATGGTCGCGGCTGTTTCCGGCTCGACATAACGTGGGCTTTTGGGGTAGAAAACGAAGCCCAGCAGGTCAGCGCCGGCCTCAATCGCCGCCTGCGCATCTTCAAGGTTCGTGATGCCGCAAATTTTGACTTTCATTGCCAAAGGTATTACCGGCCAAATTCGTCGATGCTGATCAAACGTAGACGCTCCTCGATTCGCTCTGGATCATTCATCCGCAGGAGTTGTACTGTCGCACGTCCTTCAGGTGTTTTTCCGTGGATTCTCCCTGTCGCCCAATCCAGCTCAAAGTGGGACTCCCATTGCTGCTTGCGAGGGTTGTACAACAAAGTCAATTCGCCTGTCATCGGATCAAATGAGGCAATGTCGCTTCC
>CAYYSH010000197.1:0-371 GCA_964474265.1 uncultured Anaerolineales bacterium | reverse complement strand
CCGCCATGTTTGAGGGCGATGATGTGATCTACTGGGAAGCGGAACAGGCGGGCTTTTTGCGGTAAATGGCAATACTCGCACCGACCATCGGCCCGCTCCTCAACCAACTGCCGCAGCGTTTCCGAGATGTACTCGCTCATTAGTTGGTGTCAATCGAATGCCTGCGCTGCATGATCCTCGTTTTGAGGAGCCCACCATAAGTGTCCAGGCGCTCGTACTCTTCGAGCTCACGGAGTTCCGCTTCAGTGATCGTACCAGCATTGTGTTTGGTGATCAAGCTTTGCACACGAGCTTCGATTTCCTCGGGGAATCGAAAGTTAAGGATGTCCTCATCGGTCGGATGACTTGCGAGGAAGTCCGTAAATATCTGT
>CAYYSH010000196.1:0-5804 GCA_964474265.1 uncultured Anaerolineales bacterium | reverse complement strand
TCCATAAACTCGACGCTCTTCGGGACTTTGTACCGCGCCAGACGATCCTGCATAAAGGCGATGAGCTCTTCTTCGGTGGCCGACATACCCGGTTTAAGCACGACGCACGCCTTGCCAACTTCGCCCCATTTCTCGTCCGGCACACCGATGACAGCGCACATATGGACGGCAGGGTGCCTGTACAGCACAGCCTCGATCTCAGCCGGGTATACGTTTTCGCCACCGCTGATAAACATGTCCTTTTTGCGGTCTACGATGTAGAAGTACCACTCCTCGTCGTATCGGGCCAGGTCGCCGGTGTGGAACCACCCCTCGTCGTCCACCGCCTGGGCCGTGGCCTCGGGGTCGTTGAAGTAGCCGGAGCAGTACGACGGTCCCTTGAGAACCAGTTCCCCCACCTGGTTCGGGCCAAGCGGGTTGTTGTCGTCATCTACGATGCGGGCATCCACAAAGAAATTCGGCCGGCCAATGCTTCCCGCCTTGCGGATGGCGTCCTCTGGTGCCAAGGCGAAGATGCCGGGGCCAAACTCCGTCATGCCAAATCCCTGCTTGAAGCGAACACCCTTCTCGGTGGTGTATTTCTCGACCAGGGGCACAGGCAGCGGTGCCCCGCCGCTGGTGCAGAATCGCAGGCTGCTGAGATCGGCGGTTTCCCAGTTGGGGGCCTGAGTCATCATCTGGTACATGGTGGGCACGCCGGCGAAGATAGTCACACGCTCGCGTTCAATCAACTCCAGGACCCGGGCCGGCTCGAACTGGCGCAACAGGATGGTAGTCCCACCAAAGACCACCTGCGGCAAAGTGTATACGAACAGCCCGCCGGTATGAAACATGGGAAAGACATTCAGATAGATGTCGTTGTGGGTGACATCGTGGATAACCGTGTTGAGGGTGTTCCAGGCAATCATACGGTGGCTGACCATGGCTGCTTTGGGCAGGCCCGTGGTGCCGCCGGTGAAGATGAGGGCCGCGGTGTCCTCGGCGTCTAGCGATTCACAGGTGACGGGAGTGGGCTTTGCTGACTGTAGCGTTGTTTCGTAGTGGTGGCTGCGGGGGATGCCGGCGCCCTCGATATGGAGGTAACTACGTATTGCGTACTGCGTATTGCGTATTTCGGCTTCCAGTGGAACCACGTTGTCTTTGAAGTCGTCGGAGTAAATCAGGGCTTTGGGTTGGGTTTTCTGGATGATGCCGGCCAGTTCCCGCCAGTGGAGTCGCCAGTTGAGAGCCGTATGAATGGCTCCGAGCTTACCGCAAGCAAAGAAACAATCCAGATGCTCCACGCCGTCACGGGCCAGAATGGCCACCCGATCACCTTTGGTCACGCCGGCCGCGTCTCGCAGCCAATTGGCGAAGCGGTTCGCACGCTCATTCAGTTGCCGATAAGTCAGACGCCACTCGGGCTCCTTGCCGGCATCCACAATCGCCAGTTTTTCCGGGCTGTAGATTTCGCGTCGTCCCAGGTAATCGCCGATATACACAGCTCACTCCATTCGTGGTCGTGAATCCGCTATTCGGCCGTCCATCGCCAAACTGAGGCTGCCATGGCAATGCCACCGCCGCTGGCGCAGAACACAACATAGTCGCCCGGCCTGGGAGCAAGCCGGCGCTCCACGGCATCGTCCAGCGCGGCCGGGATGCAGGCAGAGCCCAGGTAGCCCCATTTGTCCATGATCCAGTGAGTCTTGCTCATCGGCTGGCCCAGGTTCTCCATCACGTACTCGATGGTGCGCAGGTTAAGCTGGGTAAACAGAAAGAAGTCAATGTCGTCCACCGTGAGGCCGGCCTTGCTGACCACCGCTCGCACCAGAGGCGGCCAGTGATCGCTGTTAAACGTGGCCGGGAACTTGCGCACAAACTGAACGTGGGGCTTCCCCATTTCGGCCACCACCTCAGGGGTCGCCGGCCGATAGGTTCCCCCCGTGTAGATACCCAGGGCATCGTGATGCCTGCCATCCGCAACCAGCTTCCCACTCAGGAAACCGGGGCTGTCCCCGACCCCGACCAGAGCCACAGCCGCCCCATCGGCAAACAGGGTGCAGGTGTATTTGTCGGTCCAGTCCAAGAACTTCGTCATGCCATAGCCGCCGGCCACCAGGATGTGCCGGCAGTCGGGGTCAGTGGCGATGTAGCGGGCCGCCATGTCCATGCCAGTCACCCAGGCAGCGCAGGCACAATTGACGTCGAAGGTGCCGGCGTTCACCGCGCCCAGTTTGCCCTGTACCACGGAGGCGGTCGCTGGGCTGATGTAGTCTGGGGTATCAGTGGCAACGATGATCAGGTCGAGGTCGGCGGGGGTGAGGCCGGCCCGATCCAGCGCCTGCGACGCGGCGGCAACGACCATGTCGGAGGTGGTCTCGTCGTCCGCCATGACATGGCGCTCGCGGATGCCAACGTTTTCCACCAGCCAGTCACCAACGTTTTCTCCGAGTATGACGTTCAAGTCGTCGTTGGTGACGACCCGTTCAGGGATGTATCGCCCTGTGCTGAGGATCTGCGCGTAGCGACTCATGCTGTGAAGTCAGTCAAGAAATCAAGCAGCGCGGCGACAGTGGCGTCCGGGTCTTCAACCGGAAAGATGTGTCCCACACCGGGCAATATCTTGACCTGGGCACCGGGGATCTTTCTGGCCAGCAATTCCGCGTTGCCGGGAGGCACCACTTTGTCGTGCTCCCCAAAAAGCACCAGGGTGGGCACCCGAATCTCATGCAGTCGATCCTCAAAGCTGGTCGTTGCCATGGCTGCGCCGGCCATCACTTGAGCCTGATACTGAGCCGGCGGCACCGGATTGGTCAGGCGATATGCCAGCAACTCTTGCGCCACGCCGGGATGGCGCTCGACAAAGCCTGGAGCCGCAGCAACGGCGATGCCACGTTTCACCAGCTCCACCGGGTCACCCTCACGGTTCGTCAAGACCTCTAGCGCTTCGGCGGTGATGGGGATGGCATTCGGGCCACCGTGGTTAGTTGCGGCCAGAATGAGCCTGCCGACCAGCTCTGGTCGAGCCAGCACCAACTCCTGAGCGATGTAACCGCCCAGGGAGTGTCCCAGCACGGCAGCTCGCTGGATACCCAGGGCGTCTAGCAGGCCGGCTGTGTCGGCTGCCATCATGGGCACGGTGTAAGGGCCGTCCGGCTTGTCGGTCTGGCCAGCTCCCCGGTTATCGAAGGTAATCACCTGGAAATGGCCGGCCAGCGCCGGGACAATCTTGTGCCAGAACCACAGGCCGTAGCCAACGCCGGCGATGAGGACCAACGGCGGACCAGTTCCATGGCTCTCGTAGTAGAGGTCAATCCCGTTCGTGTGGACTTTGGGCATGGCACGCTCCATCGCGAGTCTGAAGTCCCGAGTTCATGTTTGAGGTCAGGATCTCACGGCCAATCCGAATTTCGGACGACGAATGTTAGCGTGATCGCTGTGCGAGCCAGTCAGCCAATTGGGGCCATAGGACGTTGCTGGCCTGGCTGCCGGCCACAACTCCAATGTGGCCACCCCTGAGCTGCAGCAACGTCTTATCTTCGCTGGAAACCAGGTCATTGAGAACCGCAGCCGATTGGGGCGGGACAATGTGATCCCGGCTGGCAGTCACATTCAACAACGGGCAGCGAATTGCGCTCAGGTCAACCCGCCGGCCACCGATCTGCAATCGGTTCTGCACCAGCAGGTTATCCTGGTAACAGTCTCGCACAAATTTGCGGTACGTTTCGCCCGGGACCGAGACATTGTCCTCAACCCACCGGTTTAGGGTCAAGAAATCGTCGAGCCGCTCTGGTTGATCCAAGCGCTCCCACAATGTCCAGGCATTTCCCAGGTCGCCTGTCGGTCGCAGCCACTTGAAGCTGGTCTGGAGGAGCCAGGCCGGCATGTTGCCATACGTGTCGATGAGCAGGTCCACCGGGAAGTTTTCCTTGCGCGTCCACAGACTCAACAGCCCATCATCATGGAAATTGGTGGGAGCTGCCAGGTTAATCAGGTTCCGGACGTACTGGTCATACAGCGCGGTAAAGACTGTCGTCAACACCCCGCCAATGCAGTACCCCAGAATCGATAACTGTGGCTGACCCGTGGCCTCCAGGACTTCCTGAACACAGTTTACCAGGTAACCGTCGATATGATAGTCAAAAGTGACAAAGCGGTCTTCGTCACCCGGGGTCCCCCAATCGATCATCCACACATCGAAACCCTTATCGCGCAGGTATTCGACGAGGCTGCGCCCTGGTTTCAAATCAAGGATGTAATAGCGGTTGATGATGGAAGGCACCAACAACAGCGGTGTGGGGTACTGCCGGTCGGTCGTAGCTCGATAGCGCAACAGGCGGAGCTTATTCTCGGTGTAAACGACATCAGCCGGCGTCTGAGCGACCGCCGGCCGCTCGCGCCAAACCAGTTGGTTCAAAGCGATGCTGCGCTTCCAGAAATCGAAAGTGGCATCGAGCGCCCGATCTGACCACTGTCTCCAAAGATTAAACGATGTCAGCATGATGAACTCTATCCCCTGCTCGGTCAGGTTGTGTCAGTTGTCCAGCTATCTGCCGCAAGAAGGTTATCAATACGACGGGAGAGATGACGGATTTGCGTGTCCAGTTGATTCAACTGGTGAAGGATATGTTCTTGATCATCGCGAGTGGGCAGTCCCCAGGCTTGCCATGTCAGTTCCATCATGCTCTGCATGCTTCGCTGGAAGCCCAGGGATGCGCGCAAATTCTTTCCCAGCCAGTCTAAGAACAACGGGTTCCGCAGCACCTGATCCCAATACTGGGCGGTGTGCTTCTCCCACACATCGAATGCCTCCCTGAAGGGATTAGGTGGGTAATTGCGTGTCATGAAACCTCCTTGTCGAGCACTGAGTATACCACGAGTTCGGCAGGCCAGCAAAAAGAAAAGGGAGAGGAGCCGTTTAGACGACCCCTCTCCCCAACAGCCAGCCGGCTAGTTCGCCGTGCCGGCTGTTAGCCATTTCTCGAAATGCTCCGCTGCGGTCTGTACCTGGGCCTGGAATGCATCAACCGCTGCCAGAGCCATCTTCTGCTCCTGCACACTCAGCTCCTGCGCCTTCTCAAGCGCGTCCGCGACAACCTGATCCAATTGTTGCCGAAGAGCAAGTGATTGCTCAAGCGCCTTCTGTGTCGTCTCAACGACGAAATCGGCATATGCCTGAGTGTACCCTTGCCACCACGCGAAACCGTCCTTCCAGTACTCATTTGTAGCCATATCTACATGATCCTCCTTCTCAGTGATCAGCCGTTCTCTTTCAAAGCCTTTTCGAGGTTCTCAACCTTCTCCGCCAGGGCCTGGACCTGAGCTTGTAGTCCATTCAATGCCTCGATGATTTGCCTCTGATCGGACTGCACAGGCAGTTGCCACGCCTTAAGTGCATTTTCGACCGCTTCATCCATCTGCTGCTTAAAAGCCTCAGACTGCTTCATGGTTCGCTCTATCGCCTCGAACATCATATCGGTGTAGCTTGAAGCGAACTGCTCCCACAGCTTGAAGCTCTCCCGCAGAACTTTCTCTTCGTCCACTTTATCGCCTCCTGGTAAGGCATCCAAGGTCAATTGCGTAAGGTATCGCTGCATAAACGCGACGGCGTCTGTAAAGTCGGTGAAGCGAGTCTCTTCATCTCCCTGAACGTGGCGGATTTGCCCACGCCATTGGATGTGAGGGTCTCCCTGAGCATCCTGCCACAGCTCCTGGGTGAAGCGCAATACAAACGAAGCAACGTCGCGTTGAGTTTTCATCATGGTGATCACCTCTCAAGTAACACGCACCATTATAGCGAAGTAGAGTTACAAATGAGTTACTGA
>CAYYSH010000195.1:3162-5824 GCA_964474265.1 uncultured Anaerolineales bacterium | reverse complement strand
ACTGGACATTTTCGCAAACTTATGCCATTATTGTTTATCTTTGTCGAATCAACCGAGATCGCGTCTGGCAGAGTGGTATCTGTTCTCGTGTCGTTCTATGGCAAGGGGGGCAGCAGGCAATGATGGAGATCCACCTGTTTGGCAGGCTACACGTCTTGCTCCACGGGCAATCAATCCCCATTGTCGAGGGAAGCAAAGCAAGTGAATTGTTATGCTATCTGTTGCTCCATCGCGATCGGTCTCATCCCCGTGAAGCCCTCGCTGGGACGCTGTGGGGCGAAATGCCCACGGCTCAGGCCAAAGCATACCTACGCAAAGCGCTGTGGCAATTACAAACTACCCTGGGTTCATCGGACGAACTCTGCCCTTTTCTTTCGATCGAACGGAATTGGGTTGAGGTTCACTTGGATGATGGCATATGGCTGGACATAGATTGTTTCGAACGGGCTTATCAGCGCTGCTATCATCTCTACAACCCTGACAGCTGCAGCGTTTTCCCGGAAGTCCTCCAACATGCTGTCGCCCTGTACCGTGGCGACTTGCTCGATGGCTGGTACCAGGACTGGTGCCTATTCGAGCGCGAACGATATCAACGCATGTACCTGGCCATATTAGATGAACTGGCCGCTTACTATGAAAACCATGCTCTATACGAGTGTGCATTGGAGTGCGCCACAGAGATCCTTCGATTCGATCGCGCACGAGAACGTACACACCAGCAGATTATGCGAGTCTACGCTCTGGCCAACGATCGAACAGGTGCGCTGCGGCAGTACCATCGATGCGTGGCTATCCTCGAAGAGGACCTGGGTGTCAAGCCAGCGCCTCAGACCAGGGAATTGTATGAGCAGATCCGAACAGGCGTAGCGTCTGGCACGTCCCTCCTTAGCCGTCCGAGCGGCATTGCTAGCCCTTCACGGATGCAACAGTGGCTGGTGCAATTGCATCGCCTACAAGACTACCTGACCGAGATCGTGGACAAGATAGATCAGGAGATTGCCGCCGCCGAGCAACGGTTAGCGGAGGGTTCTTCAGGCCCAGATCTCGGGTGAGCAGTTGCTTCTCCTCTCCCCCCGATCACCTTCCAGATGCTCTTCTAACTCTCATCATGAGCACCCCATCTCTCCCAAGCCACTCAGTTGCCCTGCCATAGCTTTGCGAGGGTCCACATCACGAAACAAGCCGTCCAATCAGAAAGCGTCTCTCGTACGCAACATAGTAGTGCCTGGAAGCTAGAAAAGCGTTCGAAGCCTTTCACCTCTTCTCCCAGTCTTGACGTCACGTACGCAAATCCAAGCCCCCCTTGAATCATAGTCCCCAGGATACTCTGGTACACAAGAATCAAGCGCCTATCTTGCATTTCTGGCATAGCGCCGCGTATTCTTCTCTCGCTAAATCGGCACAACTACCTAACGCTAGTCGCAAAATCATCGCCCGGAACGGAGCTAGATACGCCCCTGGGTACGATGGGAGATACGGCCCTAGGGTATGCTGGACAGGTCGCCACCACAATGCATTGATACATATTTCGATCTACTCCTGCCTAATGCTGAAATGTCGTACATCAACACATCGTGCTGTCAATCTCGCATAACTACCTTTGGTAGAGGAGCCCAAAAAACGCTACGGTGCGCCGATGAGTGGCACCGAAACACTATAACTCAGCAAATTGGGAGGCTCTGATAGGCAGGGTGCATCAGCAGGCTGTGTTGTGAGTTTCGTATCACTACTTCTGGTCGAGAAGTAAACGACGAAACGATGTGCTGAGATGTACTGATAGCTGACAGACAAGCATACAGTGATCTGCCACTTCCTGGATCGAAATGCTACACAAGGTTGCCTCAGGCGAATGTGAGTATGATGAATTCTTTTGAGCGTAACACACACTCCTTTATTGTCAAGATCTGGCTGGAACGTGCGGCCGACGGCCAGCGGCGGGCACTGTGGCGGGGCTATATTACCCACGTGCACAGCAGACGCCGACAATACTTCCAGGATTTGGATACGCTGATAGATTTCATTGCCCATTACTTGGAGACAATGGGCGTCAGAACGAGTTTGGGACGCAGGCTCATACGGTGGATCAGACGAGTCCGATCACGCCAGTACGGACGACCGTGATGCAAGCGTTCGATTGCGTAAACAACCGAGCGCCGTGACAAGGACAACGTCTATGATTGACGTACGAACACAACGCGTGACACTCGCCGGGCGGGTTATCGAGGATCTCACATATATCCCTTTGCCTCCGACACGTTTTACAGCCCAGGTTTCGAGGGCGGACAAGAGTAGTGAGCCCATCTACAAGCACGATGGCTTCTTCGCGTTCTGTGACCTGCCCGATGGCACCTATCAACTCGGCTTGGTGGGGCCGCAGTTCACGACTCAGGTGCATGATGTGACATTACCAATGTTCCCTCTGCTTATCGGCCATCCCGGCGACGATGAACTCCTAGTCATCGTCACCACGGTGGACGGCGGCGATAACCGCATCAGGTTCAACCCTATCACACTCAATCGACAGATCCGAGCCGGGGCAGCGGTGCACGCTCAGGGGATCTCAACCACACTGACTGCCGATTTGGACGTGGGCCCTATCATCCAAGCGCGGCTGGAAAATGTGACCGGCATCGGTCCCGGCGACATCGTCCGGATTGTGAGG
>CAYYSH010000195.1:0-3152 GCA_964474265.1 uncultured Anaerolineales bacterium | reverse complement strand
GGGGGACGCGTTCCGGCTTCGCTTCAATCCTTACGTCACATTACCTATTGGCGCCACTCGACTGGTTGGCAAGGTAACGCGCTCAGATGCACCAGAGGTTGCTCTGGAGGGGGCGCGGGTCCGACTCACCCGCGTAAATAACGCGGCCGTCCTCACGACCAACATTGTCGGAGTACGGGTCGTGACAGCGACTGTGGCGGGTTCCCCACAGGTGGTGGGCACCCGTGAGGACACCCAAGCCTTCAGCAACGCCAACGGCGATTTCAATCTATACTTCCGCGACACCACCGGGTGGACCCAGGTGACCCTGCGAGTGACTCTGGACGGCTTTCGGCCCCGTCGTCGCACCCAACCCGTCATGAACGGCCAACGAAATGTGATTAATGTCCAGCTCACCCCTTTGTAATTCCAGTCAGGAGGCTCAGATGGCGATCAAGAAAATTGTTAAGAACGTATCGAATCAGCCGCTCTATCTCAACCTCTTCGCCGGGCGCTCAGTGAAACTGCGAGCGAAAGGCACGGCTGAGATCGATGAAGGTGACTTTCAGAGCCCGGAAGTGCAGCATCACATGGCGTGCGGCCACTTGGTCGTGATCGGTGAGCGTGCTCCGGAATCGACGGTTACGCAACCGGAGGACTAGACCTCACAGGCCTACCCGATCCCGGGCGGGCACCCAGGAAAGGAGATCGATCATGCCTGAGTATCTATCGCCTGCCGTTTATGTGGAGGAAGTCTCCGGCGGCATCAAGCCCATCGAGGGCGTCGGCACATCGACGGGCGCATTTATCGGCGTGGCGGAGAAGGGACCGATCGCCGGCGCACAGTACGAGGACGGCGTTGGCCGCCCTGTGTTGGTCACCAACTTCAGCGACTTCACGCGCACCTTCGGCGGCTTCATGCCTGGGGAAAGCTATCTCGCCTACGCGGTGCAACAGTTCTTCGGCGAGGGTGGATCTCGCTGCTATGTGGCGCGCACCGCGCACTTCACCGATCCCACCGATCGCACGACGCTGACCGCGACGCGGGCCAGCGTGCCTCTCGGCGGCATCACGACCACGCTGTCAGCCGCCATCAGCCCTGGCGACACGCAGGCGCAGCTGACCAGCGTCGCCGGACTGCAGAGCGGCATGGAGCTCTTCATCAACGACGGATCCGCGGCGGCGCGGGTGGTCATCACCGGGTTACCTGGCGGCAACACCGTCGGCATCCAGAACACCTTCCTGGACGCCACAGGAAATCCCGAAGCCCTGCCAGCTATCGACAGCGGGGCCACCGTGACCCAGGTGATCCTCGACGTCTTCGCCATCAATGAGGGCGAGTGGGGCAACAACCTGCGCGTCGCCGTGTCGGTCAACGGCCGCGTGAGAACAACCCTTACGGCCGCGCTGGCCGCGGCGGACACCACCGCCACGGTCGCTAGCCTGGAGGGCATCCAGACCGGCATGACGCTGTTCATCAGTGACGGCACGGCGGCTGCCCGCGTCCAGGTGGCTCGGATTGAGGAGGCCACCAGCCAGATTGTGTTCCGCAACATCCAGCCAGCCGTGACCCCAGCCATCAATAGCGGCGCGACGGTGACCGGCACTGTAACAGGCAAAGCAGCGACGGTGCTGGACGGGGCGGTCACCTCCGGTGTGACGGAAGCGCTGCTACTCAGCACTAGCGGCATCGAGGTCGGCTCCGTACTCCTGTTCGTCACGGAGGACGTAGGTGCGGCCACCTCAGTCGAAGACCGGGTCGTGGCAACGCGCGTGGTCGGCAAGCGGGTCTTCTTCACGCCTGCGCTCTCGTCGGACTATCCGGACAGGGCCGCCGTCACCACTGAGGACTTCAACCTGACGGTGTATGATCGGGACGACGTGGTCGAGACCCATGAGCATCTGACCATGGAGAACTCCCACTTGATCGACTACATCGAGAGCCGCGTCAACCTGAGCGCGGCGCGATCGCGCTATATCCGGGTGAAGGAGGCACCGCTCACCGCGGACAACACGCCGCCCACGCTTACGCCACAGCCGTTGCGCCTGGGCGCTCAGCCCACCACAGAAGGGGACAACGGACAGACAGACGCGCAGGGCGATTATATCGGCAGCAAGCCTATGCAAAGCGGATTCCATGCCTTCGATACGGTGGATGACATCAACATCTTGACTGCGCCCGGTATCACATTTCGCCCCGTGCTCTTAGCCGGGATGACATACTGCGAGAACCGCAAGGACTGCTTCTTCGTGGGCGAGGTGCCGCAGGGGCTCCAGACCGTCACCGAGGTGCTAGACTTCAAGAACGGCACGGGCGCGTACGCCGGCCAACAGGCCATCAACTCCACCTTCAGCGCCATCTACTGGCCTTGGGTGCGCATCCTAGATCCGTCCACCAACCGGCCGATGGCCATGCCTCCGTCAGGCGCCGTGATCGGCAGCTATGCGGCCACGGACATTCGCCGCGGCGTGCACAAGGCGCCCGCAGGGATGGAGGATGGCTTCCTGAACACGGTCATCGGCATCGAAAAGGTCGTCACGATGGGCGAGCACGACCTGCTTAACCCCCAGGGCGTCAACGTCATACGTTCCTTGCCCGAAATTGGCATCGTCATCTGGGGTGCCCGGACGACTTCTTCTGACCCCGAGTGGCGCTATATCAACGTGCGTCGCCTCTTCCTGTTCCTGGAGGAATCGATTCTGAAAGGCACACAGTGGGTTGTGTTCGAGCCAAACGATTCTGTGTTGTGGAAACGGATCGTCAAGAACGTTAGCGCGTTCCTGCGCATCCAGTGGCTGGAAGGGAAACTCGTTGGAAATAAGCCAGAGGAAGCGTTCTTCGTCAAGTGTGACGAGGAGACCAACCCTCAAGAGTCGGTGGATCTCGGACGTGTGATCACGGTAATCGGCGTCGCACCATCTAAGCCAGCCGAGTTCGTCATTTTCCGCATTATGCAGTCACGTGGCGAGTCAGCCTAAGCGCCGCGACAGGAGCCAGAGGGCCGTGCGTTGAATGCGGCCGCTATCACAAGGAGGGTAGGACATGCCAAGGAGAGATACTGACCCTTTTGCTGCCTTCAACTTCCTGTTGGAGATCGACGGGATCGCCAAGGCAGGCTTCTCGGAGTGCACCGGCCTGAACGCGGAGTCGAATCAGATCGACTACCGTGAGG
>CAYYSH010000194.1:0-5880 GCA_964474265.1 uncultured Anaerolineales bacterium | reverse complement strand
CATCCTGCTGAATGGCGGAGTGAGCTGGATCTGGCGGTGCCTCGCCGACAGCCGTCATCTGCTGTTCTGCAACTGCCTGGTTTCGCTCCCGCCGGCGCTGGCCGCGAAGGGCGTTGTAGGCCAGGTTCGTCGCCACGCGGTACAGCCAGGCTCGCACATTGTGCTCGCGCTCTTCGGGAAACTGCTGGCGATACAGGCGTAGAAACACTTCCTGAGCCAGGTCCTCGGCCTCGTGCTGGGAGCCGACAATGCGGAACAACAACCGGTAGATGCCGTCATAGTGAGCCAGGAAGAGCGCTTCGAACTCTGTATCGTCTCGAGACTTCACAGCGATCTCGGGCATGGCCTCGGTGGTCACGTTTGACCCCTCGAGCTACACATCATCTCATTGAATAGAACACCGCAGGGCACCGAAATGTGACAGCGCATGTGCAACGTGGGGTTGCGTCGTCCGCTGTCACGCGACTCGTTTCACGTTTCATACATCATATCATATAATGTGTTCATGGTCGAACGGCCTGTAGGGCAGGCTTTCCAGCCTGCCAGCAGCATAGATTTCCAAGTACTGATAACAACGTGTTCATGGTCGAACAATTCACAACAGACAGGCGTGGGTGGAGAAGCCATCTTCGGGGTGATCCTGTGTCGTGGCTGCTGGAGCCGGCCAATCCTTCGGCGCGCTACCTCACGCTGCGCCATGTGCTCCGCCGGCCCGAAGGTGACCCCGACGTGGCTGAGGCGCGCGCCGGCATCCTTCGTGCCGCACCAGCAGCGCTGATCCTGTCTGCCCAGTGGCCTGATGGGTATTGGGTGACGCCTGATCGCGGCTACACGCCGCGCTACCGGGCTACGGTGTGGCAAATTCTGTTCCTCGCGCAACTGGGCGCACCCCGGGATGAGCGAATTGAGCGCGCCTGTGAATTCGTGTGGGGCCACAGCCGGCGGGACGACGGGCTCTTCACACCGCATAAGCGTCCGCGCCTGAGTGACCTGGCGAATCTGAACGGCAATCTGCTGTGGGCGCTGGCACATTTTGGATATGCCGGCGATCCCAGGGTGGAGCAGGTGCTCGAAGGACTGGCCGGGCTGGACCTGGAGCGGCTGTTCAGCGCCGGCTCGATCGACTCCCTGGTCAAGCTGGCAAAAGGGCTGCGGGCTCTGTCGGTCGAGTTGCCGGCCACGCTCCAGTCTTTCTTGGAAGATGCCATTGCCTTCGTTGCCAGTTCCCTGGCACAGACAGGCGATAAAGGACGGCTGCGATTCGGGTTTCCGCTGGCCGAACAGACTGACCTGCTGGAGATGCTGGCTCTCGTGCAGGGAGCAGATGGTTCACATGCTTCGGCAGTGGAATCGGTGCTCGACCTTGTTGTTCAGAAGCAGGATGAGGCTGGGCGATGGCGACTCGAGACCGTTCCAGGGAAGATGTGGGCATCGTTTGGTGAGTTGGGTCAGGCTAATAAGTGGGTGACAATCCGGGCATTGCGTATACTGCGGACCTTCTGGGAGGTGATGTGAAGGATGGCCGGCCTGTTCATTGCTGGGTTCAGTGCGCGCCTCTTCGCGCAACTCGGTCGAGATGCCCCGGATCTCTTCAAAATGGCTGATCCGAAGTATCGCCGGCAGAATGGGGAACTCAACCCTATCCCGCGCCTGATCCGTGGGCCGTGTCGCTCCTTCACGCATATGGCTCCCATGCCCGTGATGGCTGCTTTCGTGTGGCGGCAGTTACATCTCGACCCGACACAGCCAGTGGTGATTCTGGGTCATAGTTTTGGAGCTGCGGCTGCTATCGGCCTTGCCGATTACCTGAATCACTTTGCTGATCGAGTGGCCGCTTTGCCGGGAACTCGGGCCATGATGCGCCTGCAGCTTCTCAGGGATCAGGTGAGGGAGGTGCGCTTTCCACCGACGATTAACGTCGATCTGCTGGTGCTGATCGATTGTGCCAGCCGGCGTCGCTATCCGGAGATTCCACGCAATGTCAAGCGGACCGTGAACCTCTTCGCTACAGAGCCCATGCCTCTGTGGCTGGATCGCTTCCTGAGCCGTGTCACCTTCTTGCCAGGGGCGGAGAATATCGCATTTCATGCGGCCCACGGGGTGATTGACCGTGATGCGGCTGCATGCTATGCCGGCCATCGCTCAGAGCCACTGGAGTCGCTGGGCACGCTCGAGTGGCACCCGCAGTACGCTGACTGGGACGCTTGGGACTTCATCGCGTACTATGTCCGCAGGCTCCCTGATCTCGGCGCTAACGCCAGGGCCTTCGCAGCGCTCTGAGGTCCGGTGGCCGGCATCTTACCCGTGAATTCGCAATTCTCAGAGGTTAAAAGATGGCCATGGCCAGCTTGCTGCGGTATTCCTGTGCAAGCGGGCTGGTTTCTCCCAGAATGTTAAAGATGGAGAGCATGGCCCGGCGCGCGGCATCGTCGCGGAATGTGCGATCTTGCTTCACAATCGCCAGCAGGTGACGAAGTGCGTCTTCGTAGTGTCCTTCGGCCGCCAGTGCCATGGCAACGCCGTAGCGGGCTGCCACGTTGTTGGGGTCAGCCGCCAGCTTCTCACGGCACGCGTCCAGGCCACCGCAGGCCTCGGCCTCCTGGCGGAACTCGATCTGTGCCAGTAGTTTCTCTGCGTCCTTGCGCGCCGGCTCGTGGAGGGGAACGCGGCGGAGCGTTTCCGCTGCCTCGTCCAGCCGGCCTTGTCCAAACAGCACCCGCCCAAGTCCGAGCAGCGCTCTGGCGTGATACGGGTCTTCTTCCAGGATTTCGCGGTAGACGGTCTCGGCCTTTTCAAGGCCGCCGGCCACTTCAGCGGCCTCAGCCGCTTTGACCCGCCGATCTGCTTTGCTCGGCACCAGACCCTGAATGAATTGGCGGACCATCGGCTCTGGCTGGGCACCAACAAACTCATCGGCCACGCGCCCGTCAACGAAGGCCTTCACAGCCGGAATGCCCCGGACGCCGTAGTAGGCCGCCAGTTGCGGGTTCTGGTCAACGTCCACCTTGGCCAGTACCCAGTCGCCGTTAGCCTCAGCCGCCAGGCGCTCCAGAATCGGACCAAGCATCCGGCACGGGCCACACCATTCGGCCCAGAAGTCCACGACAACGGGCACCTCTCGTGACCGCTCGATCACATCGGTTTGAAATGTGCGCTCAGAAACTTCAATTACGTTATTCTTTGTCTTTACACTCATCCATAACTCCTGCTTCAAGTTCAGATTGCAACTTATACAATTTTAAGCAAAATACTCAATATTGCAAATGACGAAGAGAGCGCTTGCCTGTAGAATACATCTTCTGGTATGATTGGTCCTGCGATGCAAATCGAGAGGCTTGTTGAGGACGGAGGAACGAGGGGGTATGAGTCTGCAATCTGAGCCGGCCACACAACTGACGTCGGAGTCGCCGGCCGAAATGCGATTGCCGGAGATTGTGCGCCGGCTGCGGGAGGTGCACCCGGACGCGAAGTGTGCCCTGGATCACACCAATCCGCTCCAGCTTCTTGTAGCAACGATTCTGTCGGCCCAATGCACCGACGAGCGGGTGAATCAGGTGACGCCGGCGCTATTTGAGAAGTACCCGACGGCGGCGGCCTTCGCATCGGCTGATCGGGCGGAATTGGAGGAGGCGATTCGTCCGACCGGTTTTTACCGCCAGAAGGCCCGCTACATCCAGGAAGCGTGTCAGATCATCGCGCATGAGTATGACGGGCAGGTGCCGGCGGACATGGAGTCACTGCTAAAGTTGCCGGGTGTGGCTCGCAAGACAGCCAATGTCGTTCTCGGTGTGGCGTTCGAGATCGCGGATGGCATTGTGGTGGACACCCATGTCAAGCGTTTGGCGCAGCGACTGGCTCTGACTCAGGAAACCAGCCCCGAGAAGATCGAGCGCGACCTGATGGCGTTGGTGCCGCGTGAGGACTGGATCGACCTGGCCCACTTGCTGATTTTCCATGGCCGGCGAGTTTGTCAGGCGCGCAAGCCGGATTGCTCGAATTGTGTCCTGAGCGACCTCTGTCCATCAGCAGGGTTGTAGGCATGGGGAAAATCGGCTGGGGATGAAAAACAGGCTGAAGAAGCTGGAGGCAAGTGATGGGAAAGATTCGCGGTCTCGCTGAGATCGTTCTGTGGGTGCATGACATGCAAAAATCGCTGGCGTTCTACCGGGACTTGCTCGGGCTGGAAGTGATTTCGCCGCCCGAGATGGCGTCACCGGTCTTCCTGAAAGTGGATGACGGGCGCTGGGAAGTGCCGCAGATGGTGGTGTTGGTTCAATTGCCGGCTGACGCGCCGGCCTTCGGGGAGCCCCGGTGTTTACATCACCTGGCGCTGGAGATTGCGCCCGAGGACTTTGATGCAGAGAAAGCTCGTCTCGAGGGGCTTGGGTTTGAGGTTCGATCGGGTGAGCATCCTGTGATTCCTTCGCGGACGATGTACATCGACGATCCTGATGGCAATGAGGTCGAATTGATCTGCCGGGCTTGAGGGAAAGATGGCGAATCTTCATCCTGACATCGAACGTGTGCTGATTGATGAGGCGACGATCCAGCGGCGGGTCCGAGAACTTGCAGACCGCATTTCCGAGGACTATGCCGGCGTGGACGAATTGCTTCTGGTTGGCATCCTGAAGGGGGCGTTCATCTTCCTGGCAGACATTGCGCGCCACTTGCAGATCCCGCATACAGTGGACTTCATGGCCCTAAGCGCTTATGGCTTGTCCGCAACCACCACCGGGGCAGTCCGGATCATCATGGATCTGCGCCATCCCATCGAGGGCAAGCACGTGATGATCGTGGAAGACATCGTAGATACGGGCCTGACGCTGGATTACCTGTACAAGACGCTGGAGTCGCGCAGGCCGGCCTCTCTCCGCAGTTGTGTGCTGCTGGACAAGACCTCGCGTCGCAAGGTTGACGTGCCCATCGACTACCTGGGTTTCCAGATCCCCGATGTGTGGGTTGTCGGCTACGGCCTGGACTATGCCGACAAGCACCGGACTCTGCCGTACATTGGTGTGCTGCGGCGGGAGGTGTACGAGAAGCGGTGAGCATCGAGACCCTCTCATCCAAGATGCCGGCGTTTGAGACCATGATCTTCGTCATGAAGTGTATTTGATCCCGACATCCCGTGGCGGGTAGGTGTAAGGTACCGTGACCGGCAAGGAAATTTCGGTTCTGCTGACTTACTACCGTCTGGGCGAGTTTCAATCGTGCCGGCCCGCCGAGCACGGGTACGTCAATGAAAACTGGATTGTGGAGACCACGACCGGTACGTATTTTCTGAAACGCCGGCATCCGAGCCTCAGGCACGCCGATCTGATCCGGGCGCAGCACGCCCTGATGCAGTATTTGCGCAATGCGAACTTTCCCGCCCCCTTTCTCATCCTCAGCCGGCAGGGACACACCTTCCTCGAGGTTGCGGGGGAGGTTTATGAGTTTCATGACTACATTCCGGGCGATCTATGCGATCTGACGCGCCCTGCTCACTTCGCTGCTGCTGCGCGCACGCTGGGGTGGTATCACACGGCAGTTGATGGATTCGACCATCGGGGTTTTCACCGCTCTGGGGGGCGCTATACCCCTGCCAGGCTTATCCAGATCATAGATCGGCTGGAGAGCGAGTGGCGGAGCCGGCCATCCCAGGCATTGGATCGCATGTTTGGTGAGCTGCGGGCTCATGCCAGGGACCTGGCAGCTCGCTTCGACGAATTTGGGCCTTTGCCAGAGCTCATCATTCACGGGGATTACTACGCCGATAACCTGATTTTCCAGGGGGATGAGGTGGCCGGCGTGGTGGACTACGATCTGGCGGAGTGGCACTGGCGGGCCATGGAGTTGGCCGAGGCACTCATCTACTTCGCGGCCGAGCGCGCGGGCCGG
>CAYYSH010000193.1:0-5917 GCA_964474265.1 uncultured Anaerolineales bacterium | reverse complement strand
GCCCATGTGCATGCTGTGCCATCAGGTGCAGTTCCAACATGCGCTCCAGCGCCGGATCTGCCAGACAATGGTCGATCAGTTCACGCGCCCGGTCAACCTGCCCCTGCACGGTGTAAGCTATGGCCAGCCATGGCATGCCTAACAGCATGAAAGTGCTCAGGTTAACGGACTCAGCGCGCTCCATTGCTGACTCAAACAGCGTGACAGCGGTGTCCGCGTTGCCGGCGTGCAATGCAACAAAGCCCTGCTGAAACTCACCCAGCAGATCAACCCAGAAGCCACCACTCTTCGCGGCCAATTCGCGCCCGAGAGCGACATGCTCTTCTGCCTGGTCATAGCGATACAGCACCAGGTTGACCATGCTGAGCGTCATGTGGCTTACGGCCATCCACTCTTCGTGCTCGATTCGTTGCGCCAGATCCAGCGCCTGGCTGGCACGAGCGTATGCTTCCCCCAGTTGCCCGCGCCGCCACAGTACCTCTGCCTGCATTGCCAGAATCCACGGGCGCGTGGTCCGCTCGCCAATACGCCGGCTGATCTCGAGAGCCTCGTCCAGCAACTGCTCTGCCTGATCGTATTTCCCCTCAAATCGTGCCAATGTGTTGGCCAGCGCCGTCAGCGGGTCCAGGAGGCCTTTCTCGTCACCCAGCCGGCGGCGGATGTCAATTACCTCCGTCAACAGCATAGTATCTCCGGTACGTTCATCGTACCGGACCAGGCGTAATCCGTCCAGGCTGTCTGCAATGCGCCGTTCATCGTTCAGCTCCCGCGCCAGAGTCAGCGCCTCCTCGTGACTTGCGGCAGCCTCGTCCAGAGCACCCAGGTTGGCCTGAAAGTTACCCAGGCAGTTCAGACTGTCGATGATTCCCCGTTTGTCGCCGGCTTTGCGTGCGATTTCCAGTGCCTGTTGCACGTGCCGGATGCCTTCGTTGAACCCGCGTGGGCCGGCCAGGAGTGCCCCCATCCGGTTCAGGCATTGCACCTGCCCTTCCACGTCGTCGCGCTCCCTGGCTACCGCCAGGGCACGCTCATACTCTGGCACAGCCTCGTCCACGTGCCCAAGCCAGCCCTGGACCTGCGCGCGGTGAGTGTGGAGCATTTGGATCACCTCAGGGTCTACAGCATCGCCCAGCCGGCCAGCCACCTCCAATGCCTTGGTGTAGTGAGACAGGGCCTCGTGATTGGCATGGTGGCTCCAGGCATGATCGCCGGCTGCCACCAGATATTTGAGCGCTTTGGCATCATTGCCTCCCATCAGGAAATGATGCGCCAGCGCAACCTCCAGATTGTGGATGTCGTCGCCGTAAAGGCTTTCCAGCGCTTCCCCGACCGCGTTGTGGAGCAGGAGCCGCTGGGCCATTCCAAGCTGGTCATACAGATACTGTTGAAAAGGTCGATGCCGAAACTGGTAGAGGAACAGCATCTGCCCGTTGAGTCGTTTGAGCCCCAGCTCCTGAACCAGTTGGTGGCGCTTTTGTAACTCCTCCTCGAGGATCTGGACCAGTGCCAGCTCGCTCAACCCTTCCACCTGGGCAATGACCTGTGCTGTAAACTCGTCACCCTCCACGCTGGCCACTGTCAGGATTCTACGTTGTTCATCTGTCAGGCGACTGATGCGTTCGGCCACCACCGCTTCCATGCGGGGCGGCAGAGCATCAAGATCCAGCTTGAGAGGACATGTCCAGACGCCATCAGTGCCGGCAGCAGGGGACGAAGGTACCAGCAGCATCGTTGAAACCCCGGACGGCTGCCGGGTCAGCCAGCCGCGTTCCTCCATGCTGCGGAGGAGCTCAATGGTAAACAGCGGGTGGCCCTGTGTCCTCTCTGCGATGAGGCGGATCGTGCGTTCGTCCAGGTTGTGGGGAGAGTAGGCCGCATCGATGTAAGCGGCCACGAATTCGTAGGCCCGTCTCTCTCGTTCCTCGCCATGCGCCCCGGTGGCATCCAGCGTGTCATCCAACCGAATTTCGATATCGCCGGCATAGCGTTTCAGTTCGTTGAGCACCGGCTCCAGCGGGTGCCGCTCAGTTTCGCCTCTCGAACCAGCCGGCGATCGGCCCAAGGCCACGTCATTCGGTCGATAGGTGCCGATGATCAAAATCCGGCTGTCGCCGATGCGCCGGCCTAACCGAAAGAGGAGATTAATGGACGCCGCGTCGGCCCATTGGAGATCGTCCAGGATCAGGACGATAGGCCGATACGATGCCAGCGTCTCCAGCACGTTGGTGTACTGCTCAAAGATGTGCTCCTGCTCGACACCGCCGCTTCCGTTGAAGGACATGGCCTGGGCATCCTGAACCTGCCTTTCAAGGCGATCCAGCCAGCCAACCCGACCTGCAAAGAACGTGCCCACGCGTGCCGCGAGGGCCATACCGGGCACGAAGAACTCGATCAGATCTGGCCCGAGATCGAGTAATATCTTGGCCGAGACACCGACGAACTCGCGCAGCCGACCCGTGTTCTCGGCGCTGATTGCCCCTTCTGCCAGTTGCCCTTCGACATCCCCCGTCAACAGGCGGAGCACTTCCCGGAATGGCAGATACGCGTCGCCTACACCGGTCTGGGCGTCTGCCTCGCCCAGCGCGACCAGAAGATCGTCATATCTGGCCAGGGCACGTCGGGCAAAGTGGCGCACCAAAGCTGTCTTGCCGGCGCCGGCTTCGCCCGTTACAAAGATCACCTGACCGTGGCCGGCGATTGCATCGTCGAGGAACTGCTCCAGCCGTGCGATTTCCGCCTCGCGGCCTACGAAAACCTCATCCATCGCTCAATCCGCATCCTGAATCCGGTATACAACCACCTTCACTTAGAAAGAACTGGTTCCTCGCAAAATAGTGGGGAATGATGCAGAACATGTCATTCTGAGCGACCGAAGGGAGCGAAGAATCCCCCTCTGAGCGTTGAAATAGAGATTCTTCACCTTCGCTGCGCTCCGGCTCAGAATGACATGCCTTTCAGAGCAGCGCAAAGCATCAATTCGCTCCACTCATTTGTGTAGACCCAAACGACTTATCACGTGAGTGCGAGTTTTGAATGCACCCAATTGTACATCAATCGCCAGCAGCCGTACAATCCGTGTGAGGGCAGACAGAGGCCGGCCAGTTGTGGTCAATCCGCTGGGGGGATCAGAACAACGCCTGTAGCAGGACCATGGTACGACGATTCGTGTTGTGAAGAGGGCTATTCAGCACTCACTTCATCATCTGTCTCGTCATCTCTGTCCTCGGGCTGTTGACGAGTCTGTCCTGAACCTGTCGAGAGATGGAGGCGGCGTTCCAGACTGGCCACCGAGCTTTGCAATGCTTGCACGTGAAGCAGGATCTGACCGATCGTCTGCTCTACCGTCAACTCCCCCCGACCCCATTTTCGAATCAGTTTGTCGAGTGAATAGGCACCCATACGCTCCCCTTGATGGTGTTTGTGACACGTTTCCGTGTATTTCGGGTGAAAAGATAGGCGCAGGAACGAACTGCGCCTCAGGCAGGACAATTGTAACACGATTACGTGTAAATGTCAAGTTGGGCTGATGGGGATGCTAACTCTTGGGTTCGCCTTCTTGATCTGCACTTTCTGCTATGGCCTTGTAGAAACCGGCACGCTCAGCCACCATGTTCAGCAGGGCAATGCTCCCGCCGCGCGGTTTGTACAGCCCGGTTTCCCACTCGCTGATCGTCTGTTGGCGCATGTTGAGCCGGCTGGCGAATTCTTTCTGGGTCAGGCCCATGTGTTGCCGCAATGCACGGATCGTCTCTGCGTTCCACTCCATCTCCCGCAGGTCGCGCACCAGGTGATAGGGGGGCTTTGGGCGCACAAACGTGACACGTTCCTGCTCCAGGTCAACCGAACTGACGTGATAGCCGGCCTCCATCCACGCCGCTGCCTGCACCCGGCTGGGTCCCGAGGAGTTAGCCCACCAGGAGCGAGATTTGCGTGCACTGGCCGGCAGTGGAGCCTCGATAATTCCTTCAATCTGCGCGAAGCTCAACTCTACCGTGTCCTGCCGCCCTAGCTCCTCCAGGTACTTAAACAGAGGGTAGTACTTCGTACCTCGTTTCATGGCTCTGCTGACCAACGTTCTACGTACTGAAGTGTGTGCCTGCGGGATACTTCTTGCAGAAGCATACACGGAAGCATTTCTGGTGTCAAGACCGACTTCGCACGGTGACCGGTCCCACCAGCAGCCGGTCGCTCGCCGGCATGCCGGCCTGAAAAACGGGCCGCCGCTGCCCCGTCGCCCGATCGTACAGCCCAAGTTCGACCTGATACTGGCCGGCTGCCAGGTCCCGTGGAATCAGCACCCTACAGAGAACATGCGGACTGGCCGGCAAAGAAGAAGCTGTAGCCCTCGTCCCATCACTTTCCCCCTCGGTCTTCCCTCATTTGGGCCGGGCCTGAAGGGCGACGGGAATGTTCACCGACGGGCTCAGTGCCTTGCCATCAGCCCGGGAGACCTGGAGACGGAGCTGGTAGCGGCCTGGCGACAGGTTGGCCGGCAGTGGGATGTCATGGGGGTCTCGGATCACATCGCCGGCTTTCCAGCGAGATACCGGGTATAGGCTATCTGTGGGGGTCGCCTTGACCTGTGCCAGCCGCTGATCGCCCTGGAACAGGATAAACTCCAGCTCCAGATCGATGTCGGGTTGGACGAGAGCCTGCCAGAACAGAGTGACGCGCAGCGTGTCGCCGGGGAATAGCGGCGCATCTGTCTGGCCCTCCGCGCCGCGCTTGTCCAGGGTGTAGCCCAACAGGCGCACCTGGCCGTAGTCCTGCTCGATCCGACGGGCCAGATTCAGCGCCTCCACGGGCGGCGGGACCCGGGGAGGCACCACCTGGATGGTACCCAGGTCGATGAAATCGCCAGCCGGCTGGCCATCCCGCGCCACCGGCAATCGCTGGCCTGTCTCCAGGTGGTACATGCCGGCGATGAGCCGGTAGTCAGCCGGCGGCGTGCCTGGCGGCACCCACAGGCCATAGCGATCGACGATGACCTCGCCGGGCTGCCAGGTGGTGGTCAGCCTGGTTCCGCCTCCCGGCTCCGAATCTCGCTGGGCGATGAGCTGATTGGTCGGGCTGAGCAATTGGACGAACACCTTGTACCGGGCGTCGAGAGGCCCGGTCGTCTCCCATCTCAAGGTCAGTGGGAGCACATCGCCGGCCTCGACCTGCCGCGAGACCAGCGTCGCGTCCCGCAGGGTGATCCTGTCGCCGAGACGGGCCCCGATTTCGTAAGTTGTGCCCCGGTCGGCTGCCGGCGGCACGTCGTACAGCACCAACCGCACGTTGCCGTACCACGCGTCCATGGCCTTGTAGGCATGCTCGTTCAGCCAGCTCTCGACGATGCCCTCGGGATCGCTCTCGTCCGTCGCCCAGAAGATGCCGAAGATTCGGTTGTGCCGGCTGATGATCTGCTCAAGCTCCGCGCGGGTTCTTTCGGCGTCTGGCGGGCGCTCGCGGGGGAGCGGGTACTCGGGCAACGAGCCACGGTAGTAGTAATCGAAGATCTCGATCTGGCTTGGGGCGTTCAGCAGCACTGCATCCTCGGGCCTGGCAGTCGCCTCGATGGTGCGGGCGATGCCCCGGTAGTCGTCGCGGGCGTAGCGTGGGTCGAAGTAGTAGTTGTGCAGGGAGCGCGCAGTCGGGGCAAGCAGAAGGATGAGAAGAAGCGCGATGGCGATGGTTTGTGTGCTGCGTACTGCGTAGCGCGTACTGCGTAACGCGCGATGTGTGAGACGGGCTATCTGGCAGAGGCCAAGGGCGATGAGGAGATGGAAGGGCGGCGTGGCCAGAAGCAGAAATTTCGGGTTGTAGAGGGGCCGGCGAAGGGACAAGACGTACATGCTGGCGATGGGGACGAGAAGGTAAAGGGTCGTGAGCAGCCGGGGGAACTCTTTGGAGTTGTGTGTTGTGTGTTGCGTAC
>CAYYSH010000192.1:0-6018 GCA_964474265.1 uncultured Anaerolineales bacterium | reverse complement strand
GTCGGCGAACCTGGCGCGGTATGACGGCGTCAAGTACGGGCTGTCGGTGCCGGCGGCCGAGATGTGGGAAGGCTTCCGGCAGACGCGGGGCCAGGGCTTCGGGCCGGAGGTGAAGCGCCGCATCATGCTGGGCACCTATGCCCTGTCAGCCGGCTACTACGAGGCTTACTACAAGAAGGCCCAGCAGGTGCGCACCCTGATCCGCCAGGATTTCGATGAGGTGTTCCAGTCCTGCGACGTCGTCGTGGCACCGACGTCACCGACCACCGCGTTTCGCCTGGGTGAGAAGCTGGACGACCCGCTGCAGATGTACCTGAGCGACATTTTCACGCTGAGCGTGAACCTGGCCGGCCTGCCCGGGATTTCGGTTCCGTGTGGCTTCTCCGATGGGTTGCCGGTGGGCGTGCAGTTTATTGGCCGGCCATTTGAGGAAGCCACGCTGTTGCGCGTGGCCCATGCGTACGAGCAGGCGACGGAATGGCACAGGATGCGCCCATCCATTGTAGGCTGCGGTACTCAGTAGTTGAGAAAACTGAGGAGCCGGCATCCCCAGATGCGGCTCCGTGAGGCATCTGGGGATGCCTCACCATCCAGCTATCCAACCATCCAGCTATTTTCAGACGACCAGGAGTTGTGAAAATGAAAGTTATCATCCCGGTGGCCGGCCGCGGCACGCGGCTGCGGCCTCATACCCACACCAAGCCGAAACCGCTGGTGACAGTGGCCGGCAAGCCCGTGCTGGGGCACGTCCTGGACACGCTGGGCAATCTTCGGCCCGATGAGATCATCTTCATCGTCGGCTATCTGGGGGAGCAGATCGAAGAATACGTAGAAAGCCATTACGACTTCGCAGCTCGCTACGTCGAGCAGAAAGAACTGAAGGGCCAGGCCCATGCTATCGGCCTGGCGAAAGAGTACATCGATGGCCCGGTCCTGATCATCTTTGTCGATACCATCGCAGATGCCAATCTCGACATGCTGCCTCGTCTCGAGGCCGACGGCGCGATCTTCGTCAAGCAGGTGGAGGACCCGCGTCGGTTCGGCGTGGTCACTCTGGATGAGCAGGGTTACATCACGCGCTTTGTGGAGAAGCCCGACAGGCCGATTTCGAATCTGGCCGTGATCGGCATTTACTATCTGAGAGATTCGGCCCTGATGTTCGAGTGCATCGACGAACTGATCGCGCGGGACATCCAGACCAAGGGCGAGTATTATCTCGCGGACGCGCTGCAACTGATGGTTGACCGTGGCAGCCGGCTGGTCGCGCCCACCGTCGAGGTCTGGGAGGATTGTGGGACGCCCGAGGCTGTGCTGCAGACCAATCGCTACCTGCTGGAAAACGGGCGGGCGGAGGATGCTTCCTCTGATGCCATCAACAGCGTGATCATCTCGCCCGTGCACATCCACCCGACGGCCCACATCCGTAACTCGGTGATCGGGCCGTACGTCACTGTGGCAGCCGGCTGTCGAATTGAGGACTCGATCATTCGAGATTCCATCATCGACGAAGGGTCAATCATTGTTGACACGATGCTGGATCGCTCTCTCATTGGCAAAGATGCCTTTGTGAAGGGGCGATTCCGCCGGCTGAACGTCGGCGATTCCGCAAGTGTGGACTTCAGCAGTGATGGAGACTGACGTTTCTGTTGAGGCTTATTCAGGCTACCGGTATGGGGAGCGTCCACGAGCCTTCACCTGGCAGGGCCGGCGATATGAGGTGCTCGATGTTGAGCGCCGCTGGCGGACGCCAGAGGGAATCAGGTTCGTGGTGACGACCCCTGCGGGAGCCGGCGATCCGGCACCGTCGGCCGACGTTGCTGAAGGGCGGCCGGTCGAGCGGTGGGAATTAATGTACGACGAGGTACGTGATACATGGCACATCCGCCGTGCCGATCAGTGATGATCTGAAGGAGACAAGGACGATGATCATAGGTGTTCCCGCAGAGGTTAAGGACAACGAGTATCGGGTATCGTTAACGCCCGGTGGCGCACACATGCTGGCCGAGCATGGGCATCGCGTGCTTGTGCAGTCGGGAGCCGGCGATGGCAGCGGCTTCCCTGATGAGGAATATCGGGATGCCGGCGCCGTCATCGTGCCCGAGGCAGCCACTGTATGGCACGAGGCCGACATGATTGTCAAGGTGAAAGAACCTGTCCCGTCGGAGTATGAGTTCTTGCGTGAGGGGTTGATCTTGTTCACCTACCTCCACCTTGCTGCTAACGAGGCACTCACACGCCGGCTCCTGGAAGCGGGCGTTACCGGCATCGCGTACGAGACTGTGGCGTTGGACAATGGCCACTTGCCTTTGCTGATTCCCATGAGCGAGGTTGCCGGCCGCATGGCCATCCAGGTGGGAGCACACTATCTGGAGAAGATGAATGGCGGTCGTGGGAAACTGCTGGGGGGTGTGCCAGGGGTTCGCCCCTGCGATGTGGTTATTATTGGTGGCGGGACCGTGGGGACCAATGCCGCTCAAGTGGCACTGGGGCTGGGTGCCCATGTGATCATCATCGATCGGAATTTGGAGCGTCTCCGCTACTTGAGTGAGATCCTTCATGGAAACCTGACGACGTTGAGTTCCAACCCACGGAATATCGCGATGAGTGTACAGCGTGCCGATTTAGTGATCGGTGCTGTATTGATACCCGGTGCGCGTGCCCCGCGCCTCGTGACGCGGGAGATGGTCAGTACGATGCATGCCGGCAGCGTCATCGTGGACGTTGCCATCGACCAAGGGGGGTGCATCGAGACCAGCCGGCCTACCACGCATAGCGACCCCACCTTTGAAGTGGACGGTGTGATTCACTACGGGGTGACCAACATGCCGGGGGCCGTTCCCAGGACATCCACGTATGCGCTGTCCAATGCAACACTCCCGTACATGGTGTTGCTGGCCGATGAGGGCTTTCTCGGGGCTGTCCGCCGCAACCGTGCCCTGGCGCGTGGCGTTAATACCTATCGAGGTTACGTCACGCATCAAGCGGTGGCAGCAAGTTTCAATCTATCCTATCATTCTCTGGAGGAGCTCTTCGAGTGAGTATACAAACCATTCCAACTCAACTGCAGAATCGTCCAGCCACGCGCGAGCGCTTAGCGGAGCGTGTACGCGCGACACCACCCTCGGGAATCCGTCGCTTTTTCGACATCCTGGCCACGATGCCAGAGGTGATTTCCCTCGGGATTGGCGAACCCGACTTCGTCACGCCGGAACACATCACCGAGGCCGGCATCAATTCCCTGCGAGAGGGTTACACCGGCTACACTTCTAACTCCGGGATGATCGAGCTACGCCAGTTGATTAGCGATCACCTGGCACGCCGTTATGGCGTCCGCTACGATCCGGAGCAGGAAATCCTGATCACCGTCGGTGGATCGGAGGCCTTGCACCTCTCGGCGTTGGCCACGCTGGATGCCGGCGACGAGGTAATCGTGCCACAGCCTTCTTTCGTGGCCTACACGGCGTGTGTGCTGTTCGCCAGCGGCGTGCCGGTCCCCATCCCGACCTACGTCGAAAATGACTTCCAGGTGACAGCAGACCAGATCGAAGCGGTAATCACGCCCAGAACGAAAGCTTTGTTGATCGGGTATCCGAACAACCCGACCGGGGCAGTGATGAGCCGCGAGCGCCTGACGGAGATCGCTGACGTGGCTGAACGCTACGATCTGCTGGTCATCTCCGATGAACTGTACGATCAACTGGTGTACGGCGTAGAGCATGTCTGCTTTGCTGCCCTACCGGGCATGCGAGAACGGACGTTGCTCATCGGCGGATTCTCCAAGGATTATGCCATGACCGGTTGGCGGATCGGATTTGTATGCGGGCCGGCAGAGTTGATGAGCGGTCTCCGCAAGATCCACCAGTACATCATCATGTCGGCACCTACGCCGGCCCAGTACGCTGCCATCTCGGCCTTGTCTGATCCTCGTTCCGAAGAGTCTGTGCGGACCATGGTGGAGGCATACGATCGCCGCCGGCGCGTCATCGTCGACGGGTTGAATGCGATTGGCCTGGATTGTTTTGAGCCACGGGGTGCCTTTTATGCCTTCCCGTCGGTGGCACGCACCGGTCTGACATCGGAGGAGTTCTCGGAAAAGCTGCTGCTGGAGGAGCAGGTCGCTGTGGTACCGGGCAATGCCTTCGGGGCCGGCGGTGAAGGGTATGTGCGGTGTGCCTATACAGCATCCATGCCAGACATCGAGGAGGCGCTCAATCGCATGGCGCGGTTCGTGGCTCGCTACAGCTAGGTCGTGAAATCAGGGTCTGATAGCCTTCGGTTTGTTGTCATTCTGGCAGGAAGGAGTATTGCGTGCTGCGTATTGCGTACTCCGTGCCGCGTGATCCTGGCGGTGCTGCATCGCGCATCCCGTATCCTGCCAGTCCTGGGGATAACAGCTCTGGCGTTCACGTCTGCCGGCTGCCGGCCCACAGGGCCAACCCCGGTCGAGTACACCGTTCCGACGGCCATCCAGCCTGCGCCTACTCCTACAGCGTCGCCAGCGGTTGAAGCCTCACCAACGGCGCTATCATCACCGACTGAGACGCCGACACAGCCCCGGCCCAACGCGCCTGAACCGACGAGAATTCAGGTGGTGACCCAGCCTGGGTGGAACATGTTCCCCCTGGCACCGGGCGGGCGTGTCGTAACACCAATTGCCGGCCAGGACACGGTTTTGTGGGTCGCGCCGGCAGGCTCGGGGTTGGGACTGTACTGGCATAACCTGGGAACCGGCGAGACACAACGCCTGGCCGAGCCATCAGAGGCGGGGGGCTGTGTCTGCCGCGGTTACCAGCAGGGCGATTGGGTGGCGATGATCGAGACGAAACCCGGTGCTACCTGGTGGGAGGTGTCCGCGTTCAACCTGACGACGGGGGAGTCGGTGTCGATTGGGCGGACGGACGACCCGGCAATCCTCGAGGAACTGAGGCCGGGGGCGTTCGCAGTAAACGCTGATGGGGTAGTTGTGTGGAAGGATGTCGTGACCGAGGCTGACGGCTCAGTCGTGCAGACGTTACGCCTCCGCAATGCGGTGACCGGCGAGGAATCGGATGTTTTGAGCGTGCGATCGCCGGTTAGCATCGAGCATGTGGTGATGTACGAGGATTGGGTGGTGTGGAGTCAGGCGACCGAGGAGGAGGCCGGCACGCGAGGTGACGTGTTTGCCTACAATATCGGTTCTGATGAGCTGTTCCCCATTGGAGAGACGGGGCGCGCGTGGGAGCCGGCGATGTGGGGAACCACCGTCGTGTGGAAGCACGCAGATGGCCAGTTCGCCGATGGTGACGTGTTCCTTTTCGACCTGCAGGCCGGGCAGGGCCGGCTGTTGACCGAGGGTGCTCAGGTGTCACAGGTGGGTGTGGGCAAGGGCTTCGTAGCCTGGTCGTCAGAAACAGAAGGTGTGGTCATTCGTCGCGATTTGCAGACCAACGCCGATGAAGTTATCGGTCGTGGTGAGGTAGGATGGTTGAGCGTGGGCGAGAACACGGTTGTTTGGATGCTGGATGGCGATCCTGAGACGTTGCATATCGCGTGGTGGCGCCAGGAGTGACATAACGGAGAACGCTGCAAGGACGTAAGACCTTGCACATTCTGAGTGATCTCATGTCATAACAGAAGTTTGCTGGAGTATGACTATTGTGATTCGTGATTATGAAGCTGTGATCGGCCTGGAAGTGCATGCCGAATTAATGACTAAGTCCAAGATGTTTTGCGGATGTTCGGCTGCATACCATGGGGCAGAGCCGAATACGCAGGTATGTCCGGTGTGTTTCGGAATGCCTGGCTCTCTGCCGGTCATCAACGAGCGGGCGGTCGAGTTCACGGTGAGAACGGCATTAGCATTAAATTGCGAGATTGCCAAGTTCGCCAAGTTCGATCGCAAGAACTATCACTATCCGGATCTCCCAAAAGGTTATCAGATTTCTCAGTATGATATGCCAATCTCGCGAAATGGGTGGCTTGAGATAGAGGTGGATGGGCAAATCAGGCGAATCGGTGTGCGGCGTGTTCACCTGGAGG
>CAYYSH010000191.1:0-6031 GCA_964474265.1 uncultured Anaerolineales bacterium | reverse complement strand
GAGCGACGAAGAATCCTTGGAACCTTACGCCAAAGAGTAAGTTGCGAGGGATTCTTCGCTCCCTTCGGTCGCTCAGAATGACATTGCGATGGTAGTAAGCTGGCGAGTCCGGTTTAGATGCAATTGCCCTAGGGATGAGTCAGGCCAATCGCATCTTGTGCGCCTGCTGGAAACCTGGCTGAACACACCATCCTGCTCCGGTAGCTAGGGGTAGGAGTATTCGTCAATACGCTGGCCGGCGGCGTCCCACAGATAGACGGTATCCCCGTCGTTGTTCCAAATTGCGCTGCTCGACCCCCAGTACAGGTCAGCCATCGTATTTGCGCCGGCTCCGCTGTGCAGGCGGACTGTCGCGCCGCCGGCCAGCGTGAAAGACGGGAAGATGTAGGTGTGGCCGTATTCGTCCGCCACTTGCCAACCCCTCATCTCTGTTGATTCTTCCCCGTAGTTAGTGAAGCAAACCCACTCTGCATTGAGGTTGTGGTGGTCATTGCCCGGTGCATCGAATTGACTGCATGGGCCGTTCACTCGAACGCCGGCTGGGGCAGGCACCGGCGTCAGCGTCGGGGTCGTTGGTGTCTCACAGGCCGGCCCCCACAGCCCACGCGCCGCTTCGCGTGCCTCCCGTTCCAATTCGACAAACAAGTCAGCAAACATCACGTCGGGCGGAAACGTCGAGGCGACTGCATATCCCTCACGCACCAGCACGGCGTTGACCATCTCGCCAGTTGGCAGGTAGACGTAGCGTAGCAATCGACCGTATCGATCCGTCTCACTGACATCCTTGCGCAGCGCAACCCGCTTGCCCTCGACCAATTCACGGTTCTTGGCCGTTGCTTCGGTGGCGTAGCACTCCCGAGGCTCGCTCATCTCCGGCGTGTCAATTCCGATGTACCGGACGCGATCCCCACTGGTCAGTTCGATGGTATCGCCGTCGATGACGCGACGGACGGTGGCCCAGGTGACTTGAAATCCGGGCGGATTGCGGCTCACCAGTGGTAAGCGCGTCACATGATCCAGCTTGTTCTGGGAAAAAAGCGGACCTGGTGTGCTCATCCACACCAGGCTGATCAGGACAGCGACGTACAGTAACCACCGGGGCCGGCGCAACCTTCGGCATTCTGAGCCGAAGCGCAGCGGAGGTAAAGGAATCTCCACCTGGCGCTACTCTCCTTGCCACTTCGACGCCTCACTCAACCGCCCGATCTGCTCCTCCGAGAGCGTCACGTCCAACGCGGCCAGGTTGTCCCGCAACTGCTCAACCGAGTTCGCACCGATGATGGGCGCGGTGACGACCGGTTGTGCCAGCAGCCAGGCCAGGGAGACGGCCGCCGGCGTGCTGCCCACCTCCTCGGCCACTTCCCGCACGGCGTCCAGGGTTCGCCAGCCCCGCTCGTTGAAGTAGCGCTGCCGGACACCTTCGGCGCGGGCGCTGTCCGGCACAGGCTGATCCCGGCGGTACTTTCCCGTCAGGAAGCCGCCGGCCAGCGGGCTGTAGGGGATCACACCCAGCCCCTCGGCTTCACACAACGGCATCAGCTCCCGCTCGAACTCGGCACGGTGCGCCAGGTTGTAGTGGGGCTGGAGCGACTCGTAGCGCACCAGGCCGTTCACGTCGCTGGCCCACAGCGCTTTAGCCAGCCGCCAGGCCGGATAATTGGAGCAGCCCACGTACAGCACCTTGCCCTGCCGCACCAACTGGTCAAAGGCAGCCATCGTTTCTTCGATGGGCGTCGTCTCGTCAAAGGCGTGTGCCTGGTACAGATCGATGTAGTCGGTCTGGAGCCGGCGCAGGCTATCCTCCACCGCCTCCACGATGTGCTTGCGGCTCAGGCCGTAGCCGTTGGGGCCAGGCCACATGGTGCCTCGCACCTTGGTCGCCAACACGACCTGCCGGCGGTTGCCACGCTCCTTCATCCAGCGCCCGATGATCTGCTCCGACACACCGCCGGGGTTGTTCTCAGCCCAGACGGAATAAACATCCGCGGTGTCGAGGAAGTTGCCGCCGGCCTCCACAAAGGCGTCCATCACCTCAAACGCGGTCCGCTCGTCCGCCGTCCAGCCCCACTGCATCGTCCCCAGGCACAACGCCGACACCTTCAAGCCCGTGCGTCCAAGATTCCGATAGTTCATGCAATCATCCTCCATTCCTTTATCTGTGGAGTCGCTACCTCACCGTGCAAGTTCTGTGATTGACACCTGCAGTCGATCCCGCAGTTGTCGAGCTTCATTCACGATGGGCGTCCGCAATCCAACGCGCTCGTAAATCTGATAAGCATGCTGAGCCAGCGCGAAAGCCTCATCCATCCTCCCCTGGCGCTCTCGCAAACGAGCCAGGCGGACTTCAGCATAGGCCTCTTCTTCGGGCAATTCCTTCTCCCGAGCCAGCCGGCTACTCTCGCCCAGCAAGCTTTCTGCCTTCGGAAAGTCATCCTGCTCCAGCGCCACCTGCCCCAGATCGCTGATGTTGGAAACCAGCCCCTCGATTTCGCCCAACTGCTCGTTAAGCTTTCGCGCATCGGTCAGATACTTCTCGGCCTGGCTGACATCATGCTGTAGCAGCGCCAGCACGCCCAGCCCACCTTTGCAAATCGCGATCCATCGCTCATCCTGGAGTTGCTCGAAGATCGATAGCGCCTCCAGGTAGAGTCGCCTGGCTTCATCGTAATCCCGGTCATATTCCCGGGCAATTTGGGCCAGATTGCGGAGTGCAACACCGCGCACCTGCAAGTAGCCGGCACCGGACAGATCGAGAGCAGCCTGGAAGCATGCCCGCGCCTGCTGGTCCTGGCCCTGCTGAAAGTGGGTCCAGCCGACGTCGTAGACCAGATGCCACGCCGCGGCCTCAGGGTCGCCCAACTCCTCCCGCAGCATCTCAACGGCGAGTTCGCCCCACTTCACCCGCTCTCGCTTGTACCCCCACAAACCGAGCCAGTAGCCCATCAGATCCAGCAGCCCAACCAGCGCCGGCTCCCGGTGCTCATAACACCACGCCATAATCGTCAGGAGATTGTCCCACTGATTCCGGATAAACTGCGCTCTCTGATCACGATCCAGCGCTCGAATCTCCCGCTGATAGCCAATGGCCAGGTTGCGGTACGGCGTTTCCAGCGTGGATTGACCCGGGTCGGATTCCAGCAGTGCAATCGCGTCGGCTGTTCGCCGCAGGAGAAAAGACCGCGTCGGCGCCAGGATGTCGTAGTGCGACGCTTCATGCTCGTTGATCAGGAACAGCGTGCGCAAGCGGTTGATGCTGGCCCGGAGGTGCGAACCCTCAACGGTGCTGGCGGCCGCGATGATAGGCAACGGGGCCGGCTTGTTCAAGATCGGCATCACGTGCAGGACCTTCTTCTCTGTTGGGGTCAATTTGCTGTATCCCTCTTCGAGCAAGTACTCCAACAACTCTTCAACCTGCCCGATATCGCTGCGGACGGCCTCCTGAGCTGTGTATCCCTCTGTCATCAACCCGATAGCCATGTGCATAGCCGAGGGTATACCGCTCGTCGCCTCGTAGATGTAGCGCAGGTCTGCCTCATCCGGGGAGAGCCCTCGAGCCTGGCACACGTTGCGCATGAACGCCAGACCCTCATCAACGGACATACCGAATAACTTGATCACCGTTTCAAGCTCACTGGCCCGCCCACGTTCCCGGCTGGTAAGCAAAACGCTTGTCGTGAATGGCACCTTTTGCACAAACCGATAAAGTTCTTGATGCTGCTTATCAGGCAGAACTTCCGTATTGTCGATGATCAGCAGACACCTGGAGAGGGTAGACAGGTTCTTGATCGCCAGGCTATGTTTTTCTTCCAGGCTCTCTGCTGCGACAACCCGTCGGTCTCCCAGAACCTGCCCGATCGTATTGAGAACAGTCTCAAGGGACGTAATGTAGCCCTCCTGTTCCGAGCGCGCTGCGATCCAGATCACCGCATCAAAGTACGCCCGTTCAACGCACCGCTGGGCGACCTCCAGGGCCAATGTGGTCTTGCCGGCCCCCGGATAGCCGCGAATCGAGACCACCCACGGCCGGTTCTTGAGCCCCCAAATCACCTTCTCAACCAGGTCCCGCCCTTCCTCGTCCGTCCGCCGGACAAACTGGTACATGGGACGTGGTAAGTTGTGCAGAACTTCTGGCGACAAAAGTCCGTCGGTGGCCGCCTGGGCATATCCCTCGATGAAGGCCAGAGCGAAGGTGTCGATGGCTGCCGGCATGAGCTCGAAGAAGCGCGCCCGCCCCACACCGAGGCGATCAGCGACCACTTTCCACGGCTCACCCAGTACGAAATAATCATGCAGGAGGATGTAGTGGCGCCAGTCAACGTCGTTAGGATCCTCTTCCGACGACGGCCTCAAGCTCTCAATTGTCTCTTTGAAGAGCGTTTCAAGGATCGCACCAACAAAGGCCGGCGATACCAGCTCCACCGGCTGCTGCAGCCGGTCTTGTACAACCTTAAGGTCCCGCAGGCGAGGCAACTCACCCAGTGCCTTCCGCTCACGCCGCCGCATCAGACGAATAGCCACGTCAATCTCTTCGAAGAATTCCGTGTCCATCGTTACCACCCCCGAGACACACCCCATCCGTCCAGAGCCGGCAACACACCGTTTTCCGGCTCCGAGTGGACTAAAACCAGACTAAAACCGGACACATTGACGCCATTACATCAGACCTGGACCGGAGTCATTTTGGATATGCGACGGATTTCACACGAACACAATAAGCTATACTGAGGTTAACCTTTGCCTGAGTCCCCCCTAGCTGGTTGTTAGACCGATTCTCAAGCAAGGAGTACCCACTGTGTCGAGTACACGCATTGGCATTAACGGCTTTGGGCGCATCGGGCGTCAGGTTTTCAAGATCCTATGGGAACACTACCCTGAGCTTCAAATAACAGCCATCGGGGTCACGGACCCCACGAAAACCGAGGTTCGTGCCCTGCTGCTGCAACATGACTCTACGCATGGGCCATTTCCTTACCAGGTTGAGGCACGTGTCAACGGCCACATCAATGCCCTCGTCGTAGAAGGCCATGACATCCCAATTATAGCACGAGTCGATTCCCACCGCACGGCGAGATGGTCTGACTACGGCGTTGACATCGTGATCGATGCCACCGGGTGCTGCAAGCGAGGGCCATACGCTCAGGTGCATCAGCGCGAAGGGGCCAAGAAAGTCATCGTCACCTGCCCAACTCAATGGGCTGATGTGACCCTCGTCTATGGCATCAACCACCATGAGTACGATCCGCGTCAGCATCATGTGATTTCGAGCAGTTCGTGCACGACCACTTGCCTGGCACCGGTATGCCAGGTGCTCGATGACGCCTTTGGGCTGGTAGAAGGATTCGTCACCACCGTCCATGCGTACACGAACAGTCAGAGCCTGCTCGACTCAACTCACAAAGATCCGCGCCGTGCGCGAGCAGCCGGCTGTAACATCATCCCCACCACCACCGGAGCGGCCAAGGCCCTTGAGCGCGTGTTGCCGGGCCTGGGCCGCCGGGTCGGCGCTGCCGCACTGCGCGTGCCAGTGCCCAGCGTCTCGATGATCGATTTGGTCGCCCGCGTGGAACAGCCGGCCACCGCCGAAGACATCAACGCCGCCTTCCGGGAAGCAGCCGCCGGCCCTCTGCGCGGCATCCTGGCCGTCTCGGAAAAGCCTTTGGTGTCAAGCGACTTTGTCGGCAATCCGCACTCGGCCATTGTGGACGCGCTTTCGACGAGCGTGGTGGGGCACCTGGTGCGCGTTGCCGCCTGGTACGACAATGAATGGGGGTACTCCTGCCGGGTGGCTGATCTGACAGCTTACATCGCCCGCCAGGAGCCGGCGACACAGTCCGTGGACGCGTGGATGCCGACCATGGTCAGGGCCGAACCGGCACTCGCTGGTACCGCCCCGTAAGAACTCATCAAGGAGGCGAATCGATGATGTCAAAGAGTATGGTGACCGATACCCCTCGCTGGCAAGAGCGAGGTGTCCGCAGCAGGCTGTCAAAGGACAACGCCTCACAAAGCCTGGCAGCCCTGCACGAAGAAG
>CAYYSH010000190.1:918-6043 GCA_964474265.1 uncultured Anaerolineales bacterium | reverse complement strand
GATCTTCGGCGTTTATCCTTTGCTTTGTGCCCCTCGACCATTGCCTTCCATCCTCATCAAGCCGTCATACCCCGGACTGTCCTCTGTCAGCGGGTCACGTCAGCCATACCAGCCATCCGGCCAGGCGGTTGCCGCCGGCTGCAGCGCCGGCCAGCTTCTCTGCCAGGCGAGCATCCACACCCCAAACTCGCCCGCTTCTGGTGATCCCCAGCAGCAGGTGCAGACCAATCAGCGCTGCGTAGAACCACGCGGCTTCCCCAGGCACGTTCAGCACGCTCAACGTGATGTTCACTGACATCACGATGCCAAGAGCGGCGCCCAGCCGGGTGAAGGCTCCCAGGCACAGCGATAGCCCAATGGTGAGCTCGGTCAGCAACACCACGTAGCCGAACAGCGTGAAGTTCGGAACGACGATGGCCTCAAGAAGGCTCCGATACCAGGCCAGGGTGGGGTACTGAATGCCCTGGCTGATCCAGTGCCACAACCCGGTGTCGCTCACCCGACCGAAGTCAGGAGGCACTTTCCACGAGGCAGCGTAAAGCCAGTAGAGCCCGTAGACCACCCGCAACAGCCCAAGTGCGAGCCGGCCTGGCGGCTGGCCGGCACTTCGATCCCAGAACTTGGTCACGTGGTTGGAGATCACGGTCGGCTTACCACAGCGGAATGCGAGGGTTGGGGTAGCGTTCGGCCAGCATCTGATCTACGCCCAGGCACCGCCCGGCCCGGCTCAGAATCAACGCTACCAGCACGCCCAGGATGACCAGGTAAGTCCACGGCCATTCTTTGCCCAGGCTTGCCAAAAACAGATTAGCAATGAAAAAAGCAGCCACAAAAGCGCTGGCGCGGGTGAACAGACCAATCAACAGAAACAGACCCATCACAATAGGTTCCACGATCAACTGTACCGATGCGAAAATCTGCCAGTTGGGGATGACGACCCCTTCCAGAAACGTGCGGTAGAAAGCGATGGGATTGCCCACGGCCCAACTCTCTACGAACGACTGGAAGCCGGGGCCGTACAGCCCTTTGTGGAGGTTGTCAAACGCCGTTGAGATAAACACCACGCCAAGTAGCATTCGAAGCATCGCCAGGTAGCCGGCGTCGGTGTAGACATGCCAGCTTTCTCTCACAAAATCTCGGATAGGGAGGCCAGTTCCTGACCTCAGGCCATCGCTTACCTCCTGATCTGCCTCGGCCAGACGCCGGCTGAGTGACTTGCTGAGGTTGGCGTGTAGCGGCGGGTACCTCGCCAGAAGATCGTCGAAGTCTGGTTTGTACAAGACCCACGTATCGACATCCGTATCAGCACGGGCCCAGGCATACTGTCGTCCATTTTCCAGCAGCGCCATCTCGCCGAAGTGCTCGCCTGGCCCTAAAACGCCAAGAGTATCGCGCTCCAGGCCAACGTCGGAGCCAAGGCGTACCCTGCCGGCTTCGATCAGGTACATGACGTCTCCCAGGCTACCCTCGGTAAATATCAGGTCGCCGGCCGAAAAGTGGCGTGGATATAACTTGTTCGCCGCGACATTCAAGTCCTCGTCTGACAGACCCTCTAGCATAGCCATTTTCTTCAGTTGATCAGGCGTAGGGTGTGAAACCCCTGACAGATGCTGCATGGGTGCTCTTCCTCCACCGGGTGCTGCGTTTTACTCTTGTGTTAGATAGTGTAATGCCGAACGGGTGTTTGCACTGTAAGAAAGGTTCCGCACCGTAGTCGAAACTCGAATGTGCAGGAAAAAGAACCCTCACAGCCCGACCTCGGGCTGACATGCGTAGTCGGAACACCCTGGGTCTTCTCAGCCGGCCCCGGACCATCAGCGATTGACCGTCGTGCAGGGGTCCGGTATAATTCCCCATCACCGCGCCTGACCGGAACTCTCTCCACTCGATGGGTAGGCCGGCAAGAGCCGAATCGGCGCGAAACGGCGGAACTGGGAGTTGAAATTTGGAGAATGAGTGGGTGTGCAATAACATTCCCCTGGAGGTTATAGCTCGACATGATGGTTGTCGTTACGCTCTACATTCTGTGTCTTGCAGGTCTGGCGATCTACGGTTTGCACACCCTATGGTTGGTCACGATCTACCTTCGATCAACGCCCCGGCCTCGTGATCTGGTGATACGCCATGATGATGGCAACGCGACCCTATGGCCCCGCGTGACGGTGCAACTTCCCGTTTTCAATGAGCGCTACACGGTCAAGCGTCTGGTGGACGCCGTGGTTCGACTGGACTATCCGCGTGATCGTCTGGAGATCCAGGTGCTGGACGATTCTACGGACGCCACCACCGCCATTGCATGCCGGCTGGTGGCCCATTACCGGGCTCAGGGCGTGGACATCCATCTGCTCCATCGAACCAATCGCACCGGGTTTAAGGCCGGCGCTCTGGCCGAGGGACTGGAGAGCGCCACTGGCGAACTCATTGCCGTCTTCGATGCCGATTTCGTGCCCAATGCGGATTGGCTACGCCGCACGGTGCCCGCATTCCGGGACCCAAAGCTGGGTTGTCTACAAACCCGCTGGGGGCATTTGAACCGCGACTACAATCGCCTCACCCGCGCCCAGGCGCTAGGCATCGATGGCCACTTCGTGATTGAGCAAACAGCCCGCGCTAGCACCGGCCTGTTTCTCAATTTCAACGGCACCGCCGGCCTGTGGCGGCGGGCGTGCATCGAAGATGCCGGCGGCTGGCAGGCGGACACCCTGACTGAGGACCTGGATCTGAGCTATCGTGCCCAGTTGCGGGGTTGGCGGATCGGCTACCTGCCCGAGGTGGTGGTGCCAGCGGAGTTGCCGGCTCAACTGGATGCCTTCAAGCGCCAGCAATTCCGCTGGGCGAAGGGCAGCCTGCAAACAGCATGCAAGCTGGCGCCCAAAATGTGGCAGGCCGATATTCCCTGGCGCACTCGGGTCGCCGGCCTGATTCACCTCACGAGCTACGCTGTCCATCCTCTGATGCTGCTCACGCTGCTGTTGGCGTTGCCTGTCGGCTACTGGGCCGGCTCTATGCTTCGCATTTTCCCGTGGTTCACGGTAGCCGCCGTCGGACCACCGCTCCTTTACGCCCTGGCACGGACGTCCCACACCCCGCGCCTCCGTGATCGTTTGCGAGTGCTCCCGTTGTTGACGTTACTCGGCTTTGGGATTTCGCTCAACAACAGTGTGGCGGCTTTCCAGGCGGTGACCAGACGTGGAACGCCCTTCCGACGCACGCCCAAGTTCAATCTGCGGGATCGAGAAGGGAGTTGGGCAGACAGCGTCTACGCGCTGCCGCGTAACCCGGTGGTGTGGGGGGAGCTAGCGCTGGCCGGCTATGCCCTCGTCACCATGATCGTTCTCTGGTCGGAGCGCGGGTGGGCCATTATGCCATGGATGTCAATCTACGCGGCCGGCTATCTCTTTGTGGCCGGCTTCAGCCTGGTCCAGAGTTGGCAGCGCCGGCGGGCTCTGGTGCGCCTGTCCAGGCCGGCGGATATCTCGGAGGTGACGGGGTAGATCAGGTTTATTACCCAACTGGACTCTGGCGAATTTGTCCACACCCCAATGTACTGAGGAGCGAGGCACGCCTACGTGCCGTATTTTGTTGCTCTGTTCGCACCTGGGGGTGCTCACTCCTCGATTCGCCAGAGTCCAGTTACCCAACTGAAGAGGCGGCTAGCAAGGCCGCCCTACATGGCTTGTCCCCCTGAGTTCCCCTCAGCTCCCCCAAGTGCCCCCCTGATTCTGAGTTCCCGCCCGTACAACACCGCAGCGACAACCAATACCGCGAACAGCGGCAGGTACTCAGTCCGACGAATCCACTCGTACTCCCGGGGATTGGCGGGGTCCAGATAGAACAGGTACGACAGGTTGACGGCGGCGGCGAAGTAGAGCCAGCCGGCAGCGAACGTCAGCGCTGCCCGGCTTCGGGGGAGCGGGAGCAGAGGCAGCAAAGCGATGAGCCAGGTCAGGTACCACGGGAACATGGCCGGCGTGAGCAGCAAGTAGGCGGTCAACAACAGGGCAGCATGGCTGATAGCCGGCTGTGGTGACTCGGACGCGGAGCGCAGAAGCACAATCCCGCCCAGCATGAGCAGGAACATCAGGACAACCAGCTTGGCGGCCTGCACCGGATCGCTGACGTGGCCGTCCAGCGCACGCACCAGCCAGAAGAATAGCCCATCGTTGGTTTTCCACTGCGTGGCGTAGATGTGCAGTGCTCCGAAGATACCTGTCCCCTGTGGTTCGCCGGCCAGCCCCAGGCCGGCCCCCAGGAACGGCACGAAGGCCACGCCGACCAGAACGCCGTACAGCAGCGTGCGCCGTATGCCCCACCGCCGCACGAAAATCGGCAGCAGCAGGGCCGGCACGAATTTTGTCAGCGTCGCCAGAGCCAGGGCGACGGCGCTGCGGGTGCGGTGGCCGGCAATAAGCCAGTAGATGGCCAGCATGCCCCACAGGGTCATCAGCGAATCCACGTGGGCGCTGTGGGCGAACTCGACGACGATGAGAGGGTTCCAGACATAGATCAGCACCCGCTCTTCGGGCATGTGCAGCCGGCGCAGGAGCTGCACGATGACGATCGCCGTGGCCAGATCGAACAGGGTGAAGGCGATCTGCATGGCTGTTGGGCTTTCTGGCGCCAGGCGGTAGATGCCGGCAAAGACCAGCTCGGCCGCCGGTGGGTAGGGCGTGGCCATCCAGGCATGATCCACCCGTGCTCGAAGCGGCGTCGCCAGGCTGTCCAGGGCCGGCGCGTCCACGCGGTTGGCGTAGGGATTGACGGCGTGGTTGATGAGCCGGCCATCCCACAGATAGCGCCAGATGTCGGTGGAGAGCGTCGGGGTGGTGAACCACAGGGGGATCCGGAACAGGACCGCGAAGATGGCGATGGTCATGAGCCACGAGGCGCCCGGTGAGGCGGGCCGGCGCAGGATCAGAACCGTGGCTGCCAGGTAGCAAGCGAAGGCAATGAAGAAGAGTGCCAGGAAAGTGTGGCCCTGGCGGGTGAAGTGGGTCAGGCGGGCCATGCCGGCGAAGCAGGCCAGCATGGCGATACCGGGGAGGATGAAGTGCCAGGGGGAGCGAGACATGAACGGGTGTGGATGGATATTGGAGATTAGATATTGGATATTGGAGGTTAGATG